>NZ_JBKBVU010000016.1:0-33388 GCF_046289365.1 Caldimonas sp.
CGCGGCGGCCCTGCTGGAGAGCACGCCCGAGCCCACCGATGCGCAGATCGATGCGGCGATCACCAACCTGTGCCGCTGCGGCACCTATCCGCGCGTGCGCGAGGCCATCCGCACGGCCGCGGTGCAGATGCGGCCGGCGCGGCCTGTGCGCCCGCCGTTGAAGCTCAAGTCCGCATGAAGCGCCGGCACTTCCTGCTCAGTGCCGCGGCGGCCGGTGGCGCGCTGGTGGTGGGCTGGGGGGCCTGGCCGGTGCGCGACCGCATCGGGCGCCGCGGCTCCCTGACGTCGAACGACCGCGAGGTCCGGCTCAACGGCTGGCTCAAGATCGCGGCCGACGGTCAGGTCGTGCTGGCGATGAACCGCAGCGAGATGGGCCAGGGCGTGCACACCGCCTTGCCGATGCTGGTGGCCGAGCAGCTCGATATCGGCCTGGAGCGCATCCGGCTCGAACAGGCCGGGCCCGAATCGCTGTATGGCAACGTCGCGATGTTCCTGGGTGCCCTGCCTTTCCACCCCGACGACCGCGAACCCGGCCATGAGACACACACGGTGCGCGCCGGCCGCTGGTTCGTGGCCAAGCTGGCGCGCGAGCTGGGCATCAACGTGACCGGCGGGTCGTCCAGCATCGCCGACGCCTGGGAAGTGCTGCCACTGGCCGCGGCCACGGCGCGTGCCGAGCTGCTGGGGGCCGCCGCGCTGCAATGGCGGCTGCCGGTGGACGAGCTGCGCATCGTGGGCGGGGTCATCGAGCACGAGTCGGGGATGCGCGGGCACTTCGGCGAGTTCGCGCGGCAGGCTGCGGCACTCACCGTCAGTGCACGCAACATCCGCGTCAAACCGCGAGAAGCCTGGCAACTGATCGGCCGGCAACCCCTGCGCACCGACGTGCCCGCCAAGGTGAACGGCTCGGCGGTCTTTGGCATGGACGTCAAGCCCGAGGGCCTGCTCTACGCCGTGGTGCGCCACTGTCCGATGATCGGCGGCAGCCCGGCCCGGGTGGATGTCGATGCCACGTTGCGCCGCCCCGGCGTGGAGCGCGTGGTGCGCCTGGGCCGCACGGCCGGGGCCACCTCGGGCGTGGCCGTGGTGGCGCGCAGCACCTGGCATGCGATGCAGGCCGCGCGCACGATGGACGTGGTGTGGCGCCCCCCGCCCCACGACCCGGCCCTGGGCCTGCTCGACACCGAGCGCATCGACCAGGCCCTGGAACAGGCCGCCCGCCAGGCGCAGCAGGCCGCGGCCGGCCTGCCCTTCCATCGCCGCGGCGATGTGGACGCGGCCGAAGCGGCGGCGGCGCGCCATCACGAGGCGGTCTACCACGCCCCCTACCTGGCCCACGCAACGATGGAGCCGATGAACTGCACGGCCCAGGTGCGCGACGGCCGCGTCACCGTGTGGGCCCCCACCCAGGCGCCCACCTTCGCCCGCGAGGTGGCCGCGCGCGTGGCCGGCGTGGACGTGCAGGCTGTCGAGCTGCACGTCACGCTGCTGGGCGGCGGCTTCGGCCGTCGCCTGGACGTGGACTACGTGGCCCAGGCCGTGCGCGTCGCCATGGAAACCGGCGGTCGCCCGGTGCAACTGGTGTGGCCGCGCGAGGAAGACTTCACCCACGACTTCTACCGCCCCGCCGGCGTGGCCGTGATGCGTGCCGCGCTGGACGCGCGCGGCCGCCCCCAGGCCCTGCGCATGACCGTGGCCGGCGACGCCATCACGCCGCGTTGGATCGCACGCAACCGCCCGGCCTGGGCCACGCGCTTCGACGCACCCGACAAGACGGCCGCCGAGGGCTTCTTCGACCTGCCCTACGACGTGCCTCACCAGCGCATCGCGCAACAGGCCACACGCAGCGGCGTGCCCATCGGCTACTGGCGCTCGGTGGGCCATTCCCACCATGCCTTCTTCACCGAGTGCTTCATCGACGAACTGGCCCACGAAGCCGGCCAGGACCCGGTGGCCTTCCGCCTGAGCCTGCTGGACAGGCACCCGCGTTTTGCCGCCGTGCTCCAGCTTGCTGCCGACCAGGCCCAATGGGGCCGGCCGCTGCCCCCCGGCCGCGCCCGCGGCGTGGCCCTGCACGAAAGCTTCGGCTCCATCGTCGCCGAGGTGATGGAGGTGTCGCTGCACAACGGTCGCCCGCGCGTGCACCGCGTCGTGTGCGCGATCGACTGCGGCACGGTGGTGCACCCCGGCATCGTGGCCCAGCAGATGGAAGGGGGCGTGATCTTCGGGCTGAGCGCTGCGCTCTACGGGCGGGTGGACATCCGCCAGGGCGAGGTGGTGCAGAAGAACTTCGACACCGCCCGCCTGCTCACGCTGGCCGAGACCCCCGTGATCGAAACCCACATCGTGCCCAGCACCCTGCCGCCCGGCGGCGTGGGCGAGCCCGCCACGCCACCGGCTGCGCCGGCCTTGGTCAATGCCTTGTTTGTGCTGACGGGCGAGCGGGTGCGGCGGCTGCCGTTGCTGGGACTCCCCGCGGTCTGAGCCCGTCCTTTGCATCCGGCTGCAGCCCGTCGGTTGAGAAAAGAAGAGAACAGAAGAGAACATCTCCGACACCCCCTTTGTGGGGATCGACATCCAACCCCTTGCGTCTATGCTCCTCGCGCCAAAAACACAGCGGACCTTGAGGGAAACACATGAAGAGCGTGGGATCATGGCGACGAGTCGCCGGTAGAGGCGTCGGGCTTCTTGCAGCAGGCCTGATAGCCGCTTGCGGCGGCGGTGGCGGTGGCGGTGGCGGTGACAATGAGGATCTGTCGGTGGATTTCAGCTACGACTCAGGCACCCCCATCGTCGTCTGGCATGAGGTAGCCATGACACCCCTCATCACTGGCCTAGAGGGCAACACGCCCCAGTGCCGCTTGGTCGGCGGCGCGCTGCCCCCTGGCCTGGTGGTCAACCGGAATTGCACGATCTCAGGTACCACCTCTGACACCGGTGTGTTCGAGGCCACGGTCCGACTCACGGTCGAGGGCTATTCAGGACATGTCGATACAGACCTCCGGCTGAGCTCGTTGGAGCCTCAGCTTCGCTATCCACAGATCGATGAACTACAGACCCCCATGGCGTGGGGAGAGCCGGTGAGCTATTTGCCCCAGTTCGGCAACGGCACCTCCATCCCGAGAGAGGGCGATACCTACGCATTTAGCCTGGAGGGAACCCTGCCTGAAGGTTTGGTGTTCGACACTCAAACAGGCACCATCAGCGGCCGTCCGGTCGTCGCCGACAGCGCAGGGTACTTCCGGGTCGCAGCCACAATCACGCGCGAAGGACGAACGCGCTTCTTCCTGTCGGACGTCTACACCCCTTTGGTTGCTGCCCCGCCCTACCACGTGAGCTATCCCTATCCCGCACCGCTGCAAGTCGGCGGGAGTATCACCGTCACTCCAGACCTGTTTGGCATTCCGGAAGAGGCAACCTTGGCTTTTTCTGTGGCCGACAACGGAGAGGGCAGTGCGGTGGTGCCGCAAGGCTTGGCGCTGGATCCTCACACTGGCGTCGTATCGGGCATTGCCGCGGTTCCTTGGGAAGGGCGCATCGGCATCAATGTCTCTGTCACCCGGGCGGGGCTTACGTACACGCTTGCGCGTTCCGTCTACATCCAAGTCCAGGCCTCCAACTGAACTCCGCTTTCGCCGCAGCCCGGCTCAGCGCCGCGCCGCGTTGAGTTCGTCGCGCGTGGCCATTGCTGCGCGCCGCGCGGCCGCGGCGAAGTCGGGGCCGCTGCTCGCATAGAGCACGCTGCGGCCCACGTTGACCACCACCAGGCCGGTGATACGGCCGGCTTGCTCGCGGTAGCCGGCCTTCACGGTAGCGGTGGCGTCCCCGCCCTGGGCGCCCACGCCGGGGATCAGCAGCGGCACGGTGGGGGCCAGCTCACGCACGCGGGCGATTTCGGCGGGGAAGGTGGCGCCCACCACCAGGCCGAGCTGGCCGGTGGTGTTCCAGGGGCCCTGGGCCAGGCGAGCCAGGTGCTCGTACAGGCGAGGTTGCCCGTCCACCTCGGCCAGGCGCTGGTTCTGCAGGTCCGAGCCGCCGGGGTTGGAGGTGCGGCACAGCAGGATCGCGCCCTTGTGCGGGTAGCGCAGGTAGGGTTCGATGGAATCGAAGCCCATGAAGGGCGAGAGCGTGACGGCATCGGCCCCGTAGCGCTCGAAGGCCTCACGGGCGTACTGCTCGGCGGTGGCGCCGATGTCGCCGCGCTTGGCGTCGAGGATCACCGGCACCTGAGGCGCTGTCGTGCGGATATGGGCCATCAGCCGCTCGAGCTGGTCTTCGGCGCGGTGGGCGGCGAAGTAGGCGATCTGCGGCTTGTAGGCGATGACCAGGTCGCGTGTGGCCTCGACGATGGCCGCGCAGAAGTCGAAGATGCGCGAGGCATCGCCGCGCCAGGGCGGCGGGAACTTGGCCGGATCGGGGTCCAGCCCCACGCACATCAGCGAGTCATTGAGGCGTTCGGCGGCGTGGAGCTGGTCGATGAAAGGCATGCCCCGATTGTAGAAGGGCCCTCCTGTAGGCCCTACTTGCCGCCGTACTTGGCCAGCAGGTCGCGCGCGTCTTGCAGCAGTGCCTTGCCGCTGCCCCCACGCTTGTCCATGTCGGCCACCCATTCGTCATAGAGCGAGGCCGAGGCCGCGATCCAGTTCTCCAGCTCGCTGGCCGGCACCATGTAGAAGGTGTTGCCCCGGTCCACCGCGGCCTTGCGGCCCGCCGCCTTGCTGTCGTCCCAGATCTGGCCGATCTGCCTGGACAGCGCCATGCCGCTGTTGCGGTCGATCACCGCCTTCAGGTCGGCGCTCAGGCTGTCGTACTTCGCCTGGTTCATGCCGAAGATGAACACGGCCGAGTACAGCGCAGGCTTGGCCGGATCGGTCTCGGCATGGAACTTCACCATCTCCTGCAGGCGCAGCGAGGGCATTACCTCCCAGGGCAGCAGGAAGCCGTCGATCACGCCCTTGTTCACCGCCTCGGGAATGGCCGGCAGCGGCATGCCCACCGGCGAGGCGCCGAGCTTGGTCAAGAGCTTGTTGGTCTGGCGCGTGGGCGCGCGCATCTTCAGGCCCTTGAAGTCGGCCAGCGTGCGCACGGGCCGATCGCGCGTGTGCACATAGCCCTGGTCATGCACCCACACGGCGAGGATTTTGGTGCCGGGGAATTCCTTCAGCGCATGCTTTTGCAGATAGTCCCAGGCAGCCTGCGCGCCGGATTCGGCCGAGCGCGTCATGAAGGGCAGCTCGAACACCTCCATCATCGGGAAGCGCCCGGCGGTATAGCCCGGCAAGGTGATGGTGAGATCGGTGACGCCGTCGCGCACCTGGTCCACGAGCTGGGGCGGGGTGCCGCCCAGCGACATGGCGGGGAAGATCTGGCACTTCAGGCGGTTGTTCGACTCGGCCGCGACCTTGTCGCACCAGGGCGTGATGACACGCTGCGAGGCCATGGCCTGCGTGTTCCAGATGTGGTGGAACTTGAGCGTGACCTCCTGCGCCCCGGCCGACAGCGCCAGGGTGGCGGCAGCGGCCACGAGGCCGCGTTGGATCCAGGTTTTCATGAGAATGTCTCCTATCGGACGCGTCAAGCGCATCGTAGGCGCGCCGCGCTGCCGCCACACTGGGACAAACCGGGAGACCCGCGCAGATCGGTGCGAATGGCGTCATTGCACGCCGCCCGGGTGGGACTGCTTTGCGCTGCCAGGCCGGCGCCCGGGCGCATCGCGTCCTACAATCATCCGATGAATGACTGAAGCCGCCCATGGACACGCCCACCCCTCCTCGACGCTCCCTCGTGGACGTCGCCGTTGACGCGATGCGCCAGCGGCTGGAACGCGGCGTGTGGCGTGTGGGCGAGCGCATCCCCATCGAACCCGAACTGGCCGCCGAGCTGGGCATGAGCCGCAACACGGTGCGCGAGGCCGTGCGCGTGCTGGCCTTCAGCGGGGTGCTGGAAGTGCGCCAGGGCGACGGCACCTATGTGCGCTCGGCGCTCGACACCACCGACATGGCCCAGGGCCTGAGCGGCGCCTCGCTGCGCGAGCACCTGGAGGTGCGCGCGATGCTGGAGGTGGAGGCCGCCCGGCTGGCCGCCCAGCGCCGCACGCCGGAGGACCAGGAGCGCATCTTCGCCGCCCTGGCGCTGCGCGGCGAGCGGCCGGACAAGCGGCGCAAGGACGTCTTCATCGAGCACGACCTGGCCTTCCACCGCGCCGTCGTCGATGCCGCGCACAACCCGGCGCTGGGCAAGCTCTATGGTTTCTTCGCGCGCGCCGTGCGGGCCACGCTCAAGGGCATGATGGCCCGCCCCGACCTGCCCGAGCCGGACTACGCGGCGCACGCGGCCGTGGCCGAGGCCATCGCCCGCCGCGACCCCGAAGGCGCGGCCCGCGCCGCCCGCGAGCTGCTCCAACCCATCCTCGACGCTCTCGACCCCCTGCCCCCGCCGCCTGCGTCCCCGGAAGCCTGAGTTGACCGCTGCCCCCCGTCCCGCCCGCTGCGTGGGCCTCTTGATCGCTGGCCTCTTCCTCGTCAGCCTCAACCTGCACCCGGCACTGTCCATTGTCTCGCCGGTGCTCGCCTGGATCCAGGCGAGCCTGGGCCTGTCGGCCACCGCGGCCGGCCTGCTGACCACGCTGCCGGTGCTGTGCCTGGGCCTGTTCGCGCCGCTGGCACCGCGCCTGGCCGCCCGCCTGGGGTCGGAGCGCACCGTCTTCGTCGTGCTGCTGGTGCTGGCCGCGGGCACGGCCTTGCGGGCGGTGCTGGGCGTCACCGGGCTGTTCCTCGGGGCCTTGCTGGCCGGCGCCTCGATCGGCGTGATCGGCGTGCTGCTGCCCAGCCTGATCAAGCGCGACTTTCCCCGGCACATCGGCACGATGATGGGCGTCTACACCATGGCGCTGTGCCTGGGCGCCGCGATGGCCGCCGGCGCCACGGTGCCGCTGATGGACGCGCTGGACGGAAGCTGGCGGGGCGCTCTGGCCGCCTGGGCCGTGCTCGCCGTGGCCGCGGCGGCGCTGTGGTGGCCCCAGGTGCGCCCCCAGGCCGGCGCCGCGCCGATGCCGCCGGGTGCGCCGCTGTGGCGCGACCGCCTGGCCTGGGCCGTGACGCTCTACATGGGCCTGCAGTCGGCCCTGGCCTACTGCGTGTTCGGCTGGCTGCCGCCCATCCTGATCGATCGCGGCGTGGCGCCGCTGCAGGCGGGCCTGGTGGTGTCGGTGTCGGTGCTGGTGCAGCTCGTCACCGCCTTCACCGGCCCCTGGATCGCGATGCGGCTGGGGCGCGACCAGCGGCCGACCCTGCTGCTGATGCTGGGCCTGGCGCTGGTGGGCTGGCTGGGCTGTGTGGCCGGGCCGCTGCAGGGCCTGTGGCTGTGGGCCGTGCTGCAGGGTCTGGGGCAGGGCGGGCAGTTCAGTGTGGCGCTGCTGCTCATCGTGCTGCGCTCGCCCGATGCGCCCACCGCGGCACGGCTGTCGGGCATGTCGCAGGGCGTGGGCTACACCCTGGCCTCGCTGGGCCCGCTGGCTCTGGGCCTGAGCCACGACCTGCTGGGCGACTGGTCGGCCGCCGGGCCGCTGTTCACGGCGGTCACGCTGGGGGCGGCTGCGGCCGGGTGGTTCGCTGCCCAGAATCGCCTCATCGAGGCGCGCTGAACGCCCCGGCGCTCAGATGCGTCGCGCCAGCACCTCGGCCAGGCCGGTGTAGCCCGCCGGCGTCATCGCCAGCAGCCGGTCCTTCTCAGCCTGCGGCAGCTCCAGCCCCTGGATGAACTGCTGAAGGGCCTCGCGCGTGATGGCCTTGCCGCGGGTGAGCTCCTTCAGGCGCTCGTAGGGGTTGGGCAAGGCGTAGCGGCGCATCACCGTCTGGATGGGCTCGGCCAGCACCTCCCAGGCAGCGTCCAGATCGGCGGCGAGCGCCTCGCGGTTCACCTCCAGCTTGCCCAGGCCGCGCGCGAGCGAGTCGTAGCCCAGCACTGCATAGCCCAGCGCCACCCCCATGTTGCGCAGCACGGTCGAATCGGTGAGGTCGCGCTGCCAGCGACTGATCGGCAGCTTCTGACTCAGGTGAGTGAGCACCGCGCTGGCCAGGCCGAAGTTGCCCTCGGCGTTCTCGAAGTCGATGGGGTTGACCTTGTGCGGCATCGTCGACGAGCCGATCTCGCCCGCTTGGGTCTTTTGCTTGAAGTAGCCCAGGCTGATGTAGCCCCACACATCGCGCGACCAGTCGATCAGGATGGTGTTGGCCCGCGTGACCGCGTCGAACAACTCCGCCATGTAGTCGTGCGGCTCGATCTGGATGGTGTAGGGGTTGAAGACGAGGCCCAGTTGCTGCTCGACCACGCGGCGGCTGAAGGCCTCCCAGTCGTGTTCGGGGTAGGCCGCGAGGTGGGCGTTGTAGTTGCCCACCGCACCGTTCATCTTGGCCAGCAGCTTCACTTGCGCGATGCGCTCGCGCGCAGCCGCCAGGCGGGCCACCACGTTGGCCACCTCCTTGCCCACCGTGGTGGGGCTGGCGGTTTGGCCGTGGGTGCGGCTGAGCATGGGCACGTCGGCCAGCCCGTGGGCCAGGGCGCGCAGGCTGGCGATCACGCCATCGAGCGCCGGCAGCAGCACCTGCTCGCGCGCGGCCTTGAGCATCAGCGCATGGCTGGTGTTGTTGATGTCTTCGCTGGTGCAGGCGAAATGCACGAACTCGCTGGCGGCCTGCAGCTCGGGCTGGCCGTCGAAGCGCGATTTGATCCAGTACTCGACCGCCTTCACGTCGTGGTTGGTGGTCTTCTCGATGTCCTTGATGGCCTGAGCATCGACCAGCGAAAAGCCGCTCACCAACGAACGCAAGTAGGCGCGGGCGCCGTCGCTCAGCGGCTTGAATTCGGCAAAGCCGGCATCGGACAAGGCGATGAACCACTCGACCTCGACCTGCACACGGCGGTGCATCAGGCCGAACTCGCTCAGCAGCGGCCGCAGCGCGGCCACCTTGGCGGCATAGCGGCCGTCGAGCGGCGACAAGGCGGTCAGGGTGGAGAGGTCCATGGCAGGCAGGCCGCAAGAGCGGGTCAGGGAAAACCCATGATTTTAGGCACTTGGCCGCAGCCAGGCGTCTCAGCGCGCCGCGTCGCGAAAGACGGCGATGCGCTCGGCATCGGCCGGGTGGCTGGCAAAGGCGATGCCCAGCAACGAGCGGTCTCGGCCGCCTTCCTGTTCCCCGATCTTCTCGAAGAAGCGCACCATCGCCAGCGGCGATAGGCCCGCCGCTTTGAGGATGCGGATGCTGGCCTGGTCGGCCTCGCGCTCGGCCGCACGCGAGTAGGCGGCCTGACCCAGGACCACCGGGGCGGTGGCCAGCCAGCCGCTGAAATCGCCAAAGGCCAGGCTGGTGATCACCGCAAGCACACCAGTCTGCACCACCAGGCGCATGCCGTGGCGGTGCTCGACATGGCCCAGTTCATGGGCCAGCACGCCCACCACCACCTCGACATCGCCATCGACCAGCGTCACCAGCTCATCGGTCATCACGATGAGGCCGCCGGGCAGGGCAAAGGCATTGGGGCCGATGCGGCTGCGGTGGAAGTACACGCGGTAAGCCGGGGCCTGGCCGGGGGGATAGGCCGCCGCCACAGCCCGGTCGAAGGAGCGCTTGAGGTGCTCTTGCTGGGCCGGGGGCAGGGTGCTGGGCAGCAGGATCTGGCCCCCCAGGGTGTGCAGCGCCGATTCGCCCAGGCGCTGATCGACCGAGGCCGGCACGAAGCTCAGCACACCACGGGCGACGGCCGGCAGGCCCCATTGGTAGAGCACGCCGGCCAGCACCGCCAGCAGGACCACGGCCCCCAGCACACCGCGCCAGCTCTGCTGGGCGCGCTCGATCCACGAGCCTCGGTGCCCGGCGGCCGCACGCCAGGCATCGAAGGCCGCAGCGTCATCGGCGTGGAAACTGGCGCCGTCGGCCAGGTGGACGATGCGCCGGCCATGGCGCGTGCGCTCGGGCCACTGCACCTGCGCCAGCGGCACCACGCGGTCCAGGGTCTCGCCCTGTAGGCGCAGGCCCTGCGGCTCCAGCGTCGCACGGGCCGGGACGGGCCGGCTCGTGCGGCCGTCGAAGTAGTCGCCGCGGACCTCAGAGGCCGACATCGAGGCCCATCAACTCGTCGCCCATCTCGGCGGCGGCATCGCCGGCCTTCGGGCGGATGGCCATCACGAGCTCGTCGAGGTCGACCCGGCTGACCAGCGTGACCGCCTGCAGCCGCATGCGCTGGTTGGCCACCGCCGCCCAGGGCCAGTACAGGCCCAGCGTCAGCAGGATCAGCAAGTAGTTCTTGAACTGCAAGGCCAGGTAGCGCCCGACCTGGAGCTCGCTGCGCAGGCGCAGGTAGCGGTTGCCGGTCTTGGTCCACACGAGGTTCTGCATGCGCACCGTGAAGTAGGGCAGCACCACAATGTAGAAGTACAGTCCCCCCACCACGAAGAGCACGCCCAGGAACATCAGCAGCAGAAAGAGCACCGGTGCCCCGCGGCCGGTGCCTGGCAGGCCGCCGAACAACAAGCCCACGACCAGGCCGGCCAGCAGCGCCGGCAGCAAAGCCAGCCCCAGGGTGCGCAGGTACACGCCATAGACCGGCCCCGGCCCCACGCGCAGCTCGGACTGGAGCTGCCCGAGCCGGTAGTGGTTGTGCTGGTACTTCTTCAGACGCCAGTGGAAATACGGCAGGGTGACCAGGAAGACGGCGAACACGCCGCCCAGCACCAGCGGCCCAACAGAGGCCGCGGACGCGGCCTCGGGCCCGCTGCGCACGGCATCCGCATAGGCCATCAGCGCCAACGGCACGAGCGACAGCGCCAAGGGCACGGCCAGTGCTTGGTAGGCTTCAGCCGTGCTGCCGGCAAAGCCGAAACGCAAGCCGCGCCAACTGGTGTGGGCGGTGCGAAACTGCAGGGCCGCGCGCAGCAGCAGCGGCCACAGCGCGCCCACCAGCACCGCGCCGATCAGCCCAGCCAGCAGCGAGACCTCCAGCGCCTGGGAATACACGATGAAAAGCAGGCCTGCCAGCGCCGAGCCGCGCAGCATCTTCCTGGGCTCGCCATGGAAGTCCAGCGCATGGCCGGCCACCAGGGTGTTGCCATAAAAGTAGCGCAGCCGCCGCACCTTGGCCCAGGGGTAGTAGATCCCCAGGGTGACCAGCGTGAGCAACAGGTTGACGATCCAGAGGCGGAAGTACTCGCTGCCCGAGCCGGTGAATTCCAGGGGGATGTGATGGGCCTGGTCGGGACGCAGCAAGCGCGAGAAGGCGCTGTTGGCCGGGCCCGGGCCGCCGATCGAGCTGACGACGCCGTGCAGGCCGCGGCTGTCGATGCGGGCCTCCGAGGGCACGGGCGCCCCGCGGGCCGCCGACGAAAAGGCGTTGTCCATGGTCGTTCCTCCTGGCGCGCCGATGGCCTTGCGGTCCGCCAGGCGCCTCCCTGTTTGGGGGGAACTGTAGCACCATGCCGCGAAGGCGCGCTCGCTAGAATCGCTCGCAGTGCTCGTCTGACCTGGAACCCCCATGAAACTCATCGGATCGCTGACCAGCCCCTATGTGCGCAAGGTGCGCATCGTGATGGCCGAGAAGAAACTCGACTATCGCCTGGAACTGGAAGATGTCTGGTCGGCCGAGACCCGGATCACGGCCTCCAACCCGCTGGGCAAGGTGCCCTGCCTCGTGATGGAAGGCGGCGAAGCGGTCTTCGATTCGCGCGTCATCGTGGAGTACCTGGACACGCTCTCGCCGGTGGGCCGGCTGATTCCGGCCTCGGGCCGCGAGCGGGTCGAAGTGCGCACCTGGGAGGCCCTGGGCGATGGCCTGCTCGACGCCAGCATCGCCGTGCGGCTGGAACAGACCTGGCCCGGCCGCACCGAGGCTCAGCGCAGCCCCGCCTGGATCGACCGCCACTTGGCCAAGGTGCACGCCGCCCTGAAGGCCATGAGCCTGGGCCTGGGCGAGAAAGTCTGGTGCACCGGCATCCACTTCACGCTGGCCGACATCGCGGTGGGCGTGGCGCTGGGCTACCTCGACTTCCGCTTCCCTCAGATCGACTGGCGCGAACCCTATCCCAACCTCGCCCGTCTGTACGAGAAGCTGGCCCAGCGCCAGAGCTTCATCGACACCGCCCCGCCGAAGGCCTGAGCGTCGTCATACGACGGCACCGCCGAGGGCGGAGTCTGGTGGCGCCTCGCTCGGGGCAGGCACCGGAAAGCGCAGATCCACCTGCCAGCCCTCGGGGTGCGGGCCCACCTCCACCTGGCCGCCCAACAGCGCAGCGCGGCGCTGCATGTTGGCCATGCCGCGCTTGCCGCCTTGCAGGCTCAGCGCCGGGGTCTGGCCGGCAGCGGCGCGCTGGCGCAGGCCGTTGTCGAGCACGGTGATGCGCAGCCGCTGCCCCTCGCGCGCCAGCGTGAGCCACACCACCGTGGCCTGGGCATGCTTGATGATGTTCGTGAAGGCCTCGCGCACGATGCGCAGGATCTGCAGCGTGTGGCCGGCCGGCAGCCGCGCATCCAGCGCATCGTCGTGCACGTCCCACACCAGCCGGATACCGGCCGCGCGCAGCGAGGGTTCGAGCCGAAACCGCATCTCGGCCAGCGACTCGCCCAGGCTGTGCTGCTCGGCCTCCAGGGAATCGAGCGTGATGCGCAGCTCGGTCAGACAGTCGTCCAGGGCCATGCGCAATTCCTGCACCGCACCGGCGTCGCCGTCGCCCGGCGGCATCTGCCGGGCCAGCGCGATCGCACTGACCAGGCGGCCGCCCAGGCCGTCGTGCATGTCGCGCAGCAGGCGGTCGCGTTCGGCCATCACGGCCTGCTGGCGGTCGGAGTCGCGGCGCTCCTGGTAGATGCGCTCGAGCTCGCGCTCCTTGGCTTCGAGCGCGCTGCGCAGCCGCCGCGTGGCCTCGCGCTGCGCGGCCAGGCTGCGGGCATAGTCCTCGACGAGCTGCCACACCATCACGAGCATCAGCGCCAGGATGGCATAGCGCGTCCAGGTGTAGGCCTCGTAGTCGTGCCAGACGCGAAAGACGATCCAGTCGCGCAACCCGAAGACACCGCCGGTGGCCGCCGCCGCCAGCAGCAGCCAGCCGGTGGGGGTGCGCTGGCCCAGGGCCAGGCGCGCCAGGAAGCCGGCCGTGATCACGGTCACCAGCAAGGTCAGCAGCAGGTGCACCGTGCGCAGCACCGGCAGGTTGAAGACCGCGTTGGCCAGCGACAGGCCCACCGCCACGGCCACGAAGCTGCCCATCCACCGACGTGCCACGGGACCGTCGCGCTGCACCAACGTCAGCAGGAACATGCCCATGCAGGCGACGAAAAGCGAGTACGACAGCTCGAAAACCCAGTGCAGCAAGCCTGCCCAGATGCCGGGGTCGTGCACATGCAAGGCACTGACCCGCCAGGCCCAGATCAGATTGCCCAGGCCGAACCAGCCATAGACCATCTGGCGCGTGCGCCAGGCCACCAGCAGCGCCAGCGCCCCCAGCGTCGCGCTGGTGCTGGTGAGCACCCAGGCCCCGCGCACCTGAAGGTTCATCGCCTGCTCGTACATCGGCTCCAGTCGCGGGGCCGGCCCCACCCAGACGCTCGACAGCCCGGCTTCGCGGCGCGGCTCGCCGATCACGTCGATCACCAGCTCGTTGCCCTGGGCACGCACCAAGTGGCGCGGCAGGCGCAGCAGGTGGGGCTCCTGGCCATAGTTGGGCAGGGGCCGCCGCTCCTCGCCCACCGACAGGACCAGCTCGCCGTTGAAGCGCACCCGAAAGACGTTGCCCACCCGCCGCAGGAAGATCGCGGGCTGCTCGCCGGCCAGCGCCTGCGCCGGCAGCGCCAGGCGGTAGCTCGCCCGGCCGTCGCGGTGCGGGGCGGTGTGTTCCCAGGCATCGGGCAGCGCCACACGGCGGGGCGGCTGCGCAGGCTGGGTGTGGTCGGTCAGCTCGGCCTGCACCAGGCGGTGGACATCGGAACCCTGCGCCGAGGCGGCCATCCCGAACCCCACCAGGGCCAACCCGGCCAGCAGCCACAGCCAGCCGCGGACCCCACGGCACCGCCGTGCCCTCATGGTTCAACCGGCCAGACCCAGGGCAGCACGATGGCCCACCTGCAGCTTGGCGTAGACGGCGCGCACATGGGTGGCCACCGTGTGGGCCGACATCATGAGGCGCTCGCCCACCTCCTCGGCCAGGTAGCCCTGCGCGACGAGCCGCAGCACGGCATGCTCGGGCGGGCTGAGCTGCGGGTCCTCGGCCGACGGTGCCGCACCGTCAAAGCCCGAGGGGCCGGACTCGGCATGGCCAAAGCGCCTGAGCAGGTAGCGGGCGATCGCCGGCGAGATCGGCGATTCGCCGTCGGCGGCGCGCTGCACCGCATGGATCAGATCGCGATCCGCACAGCCCTTGAGGAAATAGCCGTCGGCGCCCGCTTCGATCGCATGGATCACCTTGGCCTCGTCGCCGAAGACAGAGTAGACCAGGATGTGCGGCCGCCACGGGCCCGAGAACAGGCTGAGCTCGCGGATCAGGTCGGTGCCGTCCCCGTCGGGCAGGCCCAGATCGGACAGCAGCACCTGCGGGCAGCGCCGGGGCAGCTCCTCGCGCGCCACGGCCAGGCAGTCGGCATGGCCCACGCACTCGATCCCGTCAGCCTGGGCGAGGGCGTCAAGCACATGGCGTGCGAGCAAAGGGTCGTCCTCGACCAGGTAGACGGTGAGCACAGAGGGAGCAGCAGCGACGAAGTGATGATCGATGGTAATCAACGAGGTCCGCACCCGGCAGCCCCGCGGTTGGGGGGCTGGGCTGCGACAATCGCCCCATGGCCCCCTCCCACACCCCTTTGACCGAAGCCGAGCTCGACCGGCTGGAACAACTGCTGAACTCGCTGGCCGAGCGCAACGAGGCCGTGCCCGACCTGGAGCAGCTCGACGGCTTCCTCGCCGCCCTGGCCTGCGGGCCGCGGCGCATGACCCTGGACGAGGCACTGCCCGTGCTGCTGGGGGAGCCCCCGCCCTTTGCCGACGAGGCCCAGCGCCAGGAGTTTCTTGAGCTGGCCGGCCGCCGAGCCGCCGAGGTGCTGCGCGCCATCGAGGCCCCGGTGCAGCGTCTGGACGACGAGCGGGCCCTGAGCCCGCTGCTGACCGACTGGGAGGCGGTGCGCGAGCACACGCCCGAGGCCGAGCGCGGCGCCCCGGAGAGCTGGCCCCGCCTGGGGGCCGTCTGGGCCGGTGGCTTCCTGCAATGCGTGGACGCCTTCGAGGACGACTGGCTGCTGCCGGCCGACGACCCCGGCAACGAGTTCGTCGACGGCTGCCTGCAGCTCTTCGAGATCCTGGCCAGCGACGAGGCCGAGATGCCACCCGAGGCCCGGGCGATGAGCCCCGACGAGCGCCTGGCCGATGCCCTATGGGCCGTCTACGACCTGCGCGACTTCTGGCGCGAACGCGCCTCGCGCCAACCGGTGGCCACCGTGCGCAAGCCCCCCGAACCCGGCCGCAACGACCCCTGCCCCTGCGGCAGCGGGAAGAAGTACAAGAAGTGCCATGGGGCGCCGGGCGGCGGCGCCTGACCCTCAAGCGGTCTGCCGCAGCCACACCAGCCAACCCGGCACAGGCCGGCGCTGGTCTTCGCGTAGAGCGTGCGGCTGCAGGTCGGCCACCTCGAAGCCGTGCTCGGCGGCGAGCCGCTTCAGGTAGTTCGATGAATGGCCGTAGGTGAGGCTCGGTCGCAGCACGAAGTCGCGCGCCTCATCCCCCTGCTCGGCAGAGAAGGCAAACACGCCCCCGGGCTCGATCACACGGCGCACGCCGGCGAACACGGGGGCGAGATCGCCAATGTAGATGAACACGTCGGCCGCCGCCACGAGGTCGTAGCGGCGCTCGGTCGTCTGCAGATGCGCCACCAGGTCGGCCTGGGTCACGTCGCGATACAGGCCGCGCTCGCGCGCCTTGGCCACCATGCGCTCGGACAGGTCCACCGCATCGACCACTGCGGCCAGTGGGGCCAGCAGCGGCGCACACAGGCCGGTGCCGCAGCCCAGGTCCAGCGCCTGGGCAAAGCGCCGCCCGGCCAGAGGGCCGAGCAGGCGCTGCGGCACGTCGTAGTGCAGCACGTCGACCAGGTGGTGGTCGAAGTCGTCGGCGTAATCATCGAACAGGCTTTGTACATAGCCGGCCGGCGCCACCGCCGGCGGGGCCTGGCGCTCAGCCACCGACGCGAGGAAGTAGCGCGTGGTCTCGGAGTCGTCGCCAAGCGTGAGGGCTCGCTTGAAAGCATCGGCGGCTTCCTCCAGGCGCCCGGCCAGGCGCAGGAGGCTGCCGCGCCGGCTCCAGGCCAGCGCACGGTTCGGGTCGATAGCCAGGCAGCGGTCGTAATCGGCCAGGGCCTCCTCGTGGCGATCGAGCTGCAGCAGCACTTCGCCGCGGCACAGCCAGGCCTCGGCCTGCTCGGGTTGCACGCGCACGAGCTCGTCGAAGGCGGCCAAAGCCCCGTCGAGTCGGCCCAGGCGGCGGCGCACGACGCCCAGGTTGCTCAGCGTGGACGCTCGGCCCGGCACCAGCGCGAGCGATTCGCTGAAGGCTTGTTCGGCCTCGATCAGCCGGCCGGACTCCAGGTGGGCCAGGCAGTCGAAGAAGAGCGCCTTGGCGCGTTCAAAGGGCTCGCTCATGCGGGGATCACTCCGTCGGCCTTGAACATGGCCTTGATGCCGCGGACCGCCTGGCGGATGCGCGATTCGTTTTCGATGAGGGCAAAGCGCACATGGTCGTCGCCATGGTCGCCGAAGCCGATGCCCGGCGAGACACAGACCTTGGCACGCGCCAGCAGCTGCTTGGAAAACTCCAGCGAGCCGAGCTCGCGGTAGCGCTCGGGGATGCGCGCCCAGATGTACATCGAGGCCTTGGGAGTCTCGACCGGCCAGCCGGCCTCGTGCAGGCCCTTGACCAGCACGTCGCGGCGGCGCTGGTATTGCGCGGCGATGTCCTTCACGCACTGCTGGTCGCCTTCCAGCGCGGCGATGGCAGCCACCTGCACAGGCGTGAAGCTGCCGTAGTCGTGGTAGCTCTTGATGCGCGCGAGCGCGGCCACCAAGTCGGCATTGCCCACCATGAAGCCCACACGCCAGCCGGCCATGTTGTAGCTCTTGCTCAGCGTGAAGAACTCCACCGCCACATCCTTGGCGCCGGGTACCTGCATGATGGAAGGCGCCTTCCAGCCGTCGAAGACGATGTCGGCATAGGCCAGGTCGTGCACGACGAGGATCTCGTGCTTCTTGGCCAGCGCGATCACGCGCTCGAAGAAGTCGAGTTCCACGCATTGTGCGGTGGGGTTGCTCGGGAAGCCCAGCACCATCATCTTGGGCTTGGGGTAGCTGCCGCGGATGGCACGCTCCAGTTCGGCGAAGAAGTCCACACCGGGCACCATCGGCACCGAGCGGATGTCGGCGCCTGCGATCACCGCGCCATAGATGTGGATGGGATAGCTCGGGTCGGGCACGAGCACGGTGTCGCCGCGGTCCAGCGCGGCCAGCATCAGGTGGGCCAGGCCCTCTTTGGAGCCGATGGTGACGATGGCCTCACGCTCGGGGTCGATGTCCACGCCGTAGCGTCCTTGATACCAATGCGCGATGGCGCGGCGCAGGCGCGGGATGCCCCGCGAGGCCGAGTAGCCATGGGTGTCGGGCCGCTGGGCCACCTCGGCGAGCTTGGCCACGATGTGCGCCGGCGTCGCACCATCGGGGTTGCCCATGCTCATGTCGATGATGTCCTCACCACGGCGGCGGGCGGCGAGTTTGAGCTCGGCCGTGATGTTGAAGACGTAGGGGGGGAGACGGTCGATGCGCGCAAAGCGGCGCTGACCTGCAGTGCGGGTCATGGAGGCCTTTCAACGTGAGCGCCCGGAACCGTCCGAGCGACGTGGGCCGCACCCGATCGTGCGGCTTGTTCGCATGCTATCAGCACAGCGGACATGTCCGGGCAATGGACCATTGCCAAATCCGCAACGATCGCTCACACCAACCCGCCCGATCGGCCGACAACCCGCATTCAGACAGGGGATGCGGGCCCTCGTCCAAGGGTTTCACGGCCTCCGAGGGCCTGTTGCATGCAGCGCAAACCCGTTCTTGACACTGGGGTTTCTACTGAGTTTTCGGGGTTTACCCTGGTTCACTTCGGCCGGCGCGTCGCGTTCCCCCGCGAGCGTCCGGGCCGCAGCAAAGCGCCCGGAACGTCAACCCATCCCTGAGGTAGAAGACATGAAGAAATCGCTCATCGCGCTCGCCGTGCTTGGCGGCCTGGCCGCCGCGGCTCAGGCTCAATCCAGCGTCACGCTGTACGGCCGTGTCGACCTGGGCCTGAAGTACGGCCTGGGCGACGACATCACGCGTTTGGAGCAAGGCTCGGGCAGCCGCCTGGGCGTGCGTGGCGTGGAAGACCTGGGCGGTGGCCTGAAGGCCCTGTTCAACATCGAGCACCGCTTCAAGGCTGACACCGGCGCTGCCGACAGCACCTTCTGGGCTGGCCGTTCGGTGGTGGGCTTGGAAGGCGGTTTTGGTCAGGTCGTGCTGGGCCGCGAATACACCCCGGCGCGCAACATCGCCAACCGTGCCGATCCGTGGGGCGGCGATACCGTGGGCAAGATGGAGCCCATCCTGTTTGGTGGCATCCTGCCCACGCGCCAGGACAACTCCATCACCTATTCCTCGCCCAGCTTCGGCGGGCTGCGCGTGCAGGCACAGTACGCCCTGGATGAAGCCGACACCGGCGAAGACTTCTACGGGGTGAACCTGTCGTATGGCGCGGGCCCGCTGTCGCTGGCGTATGGCTACAACAAGTCCGGCGTGGACGACAACACCTGGCACCTGGTCACCGCTGGCTACGACTTCGGCGCCTTCCGCCTGGTGGGCGCGTACGGGCAAGGCACGCCGGAAACCGGTGCCGACAAGCACCGCAGCTACATGATCGGTGCCACTGCCCCGGTGGGCGCCGGCGAGGTCAAACTGGCCTACGGCAAGCTCGAGGAGGTCGATCCGGACAGCGATGTCTCCAGCAAGTTCGCCATTGGCTACCACTACGCCCTGTCCAAGCGCACCACGGTGTACTTCGACGTGGCCAACGACCGCGAGCTGTCTGACCACAAAACCGGCGTCGATTTCGGCCTGAAGCACAACTTCTGATCGCAAGGTTTGCAACTATCTCCTGGGGGCATCTGCCCTCGAGAGATTTCAGGGCCCCTGGCGACAGGGGCCCTTTTTTCATGCGGGCCGGCTTTCGGCTAAGGTTGCGCCCATGCTGCGCTACCACACCGTCCCCGTCACCCCCTTCCAACAAAACTGCTCCATCGTCTGGTGCGACGACACGAAGCGCGCCGCCATCATCGACCCGGGCGGCGAGCTGCCGCGCCTGCTGGCCCAGGCCGAGCGCCTGGGCGTCACACTGGAGCAGATCTGGCTCACCCACGCCCACATCGACCACGCCGGGGCTGCGGCCCAGCTCGCCCGCGAGCAGGGGCTGCCCATCATCGGCCCGCATGAAGGCGATCAGTTCTGGATCGACGCGCTGCCCCAGCAGGGCGCGATGTTCGGCTTCCCGCCCAGCGAACGCTTCACCCCCACGCGCTGGCTGCACGACGGCGACACCGTGACCCTCGGGAACTGCACGCTGCAGGTGCGCCACTGCCCCGGCCACACGCCCGGCCATGTGGTGTTCTTCTCGCCGCAGGCCCGGCGCGCATTCGTGGGCGACGTGCTCTTTGCCGGCAGCATCGGCCGCACCGACTTCCCCGGGGGCGACCATCAGACCCTGATCGACGCCATCACCCAGCGCCTGTGGCCGATGGGTGACGATGTGATCTTCATCCCGGGCCACGGCCCCGAGAGCAGCTTCGGGCAGGAGCGGCGCACCAATCCCTTCGTGGGAGGCACCTGAAGGTGGCGCACAATCGGCGCACCTGTCCCGCGTGACGCCCTGCCCATGAACACCGCCGACCTGCACCGCAAGATCTTCCTGGCCCTGCTGCTCGGGGTGAGCCTGGCCTTCCTGGCCATTCTGTGGCCGTTCTACGGTGCCGTGTTCTGGGGCGCCATCCTGGCGCTGCTGTTCATGCCGCTGCACCGGCGGTTGCTGCGCCGCATGCCGCAGCGCCCGAACCTGGCCGCGCTGGCCACGCTGGCGGTGTGCCTGCTCATCGTGATCCTGCCGGTGGCGCTGATCACGGCTTCCCTGGTGCGGGAGGCCGCCGCGCTGGTGGCGCGGCTGCGCAGCGGCGAGCTCGACTTCGGCCGCTACCTGCAGCAGGTGCTCGACGTCCTTCCGCCCTGGCTCGACGACTGGCTGGACCGCCTCGACCTGGGCGACGTGGCCGCCGTGCAGGACCGCCTGGCCTCGGCCGCCGCACAGATCAGCCAGTTCATCGCCACGCAGGCCTTGGCGATCGGCCAGAACACGGTGCACTTCGTCGTGAGCCTGGGCATCATGCTGTACCTGCTGTTCTTCCTGCTGCGCGACGGCCAGGCCCTGTCGGCGCGCATCCGCCAGGCCCTGCCGCTGGACGAGGCCC
Source organism: Caldimonas sp. (assembly GCF_046289365.1). NCBI lineage: Bacteria > Pseudomonadati > Pseudomonadota > Betaproteobacteria > Burkholderiales > Sphaerotilaceae > Caldimonas > Caldimonas sp. The sequence goes on from NZ_JBKBVU010000016.1 coordinate 20,552, forward strand.
ACAAGCGTGACCTGCTGGCCAAGTTCGCCACCGTGATCCGCGCCACCGTCAAGGGCAACGTCGTCGTGGCCGTCACTCAAGGGGCGCTGGGCGGCCTGATCTTCTGGATCCTGGGCATCCAGGGCGCCGTGCTGTGGGCCACGCTGATGGCCTTCCTGTCGCTGCTGCCAGCGGTGGGGGCCAGTCTGATCTGGGGGCCGGTGGCGATCTACTTCCTGGCCACCGGCAGCTTCGTACAGGCCGTGGTGCTCATCGCCTTCGGGGTGTTCGTGATCGGCCTCGTGGACAACCTGCTGCGCCCCATCCTGGTGGGCAAGGACACCAAGCTGCCCGACTACCTGGTGTTGGTGTCCACGCTGGGCGGCATGTCGATCTTCGGGATCAACGGCTTCGTGATCGGACCGCTGGTGGCCGCGCTGTTCGTGGCCGCCTGGGACCTCTTCACCGCGCCGGCAGGCACGGCCCCTGCGCCGCGCGAGGACGGCTGAGCCGAGCGCCGCTCAGGCCGGGTCGAAGCGGCGCTGCGGACGCGGCGCGCGCTCGTACAGGGGCAACACGCGGGGCAGCACCGACTCGATCTCGCGGATGCGGGTATCCCCGGCCGGGTGGGTGGACAGGAACTGCGGCGGCGCGCCCTTGCTGGCCTGCATCATCTTGTTCCACAGGCTCACGCCGGCGCGCGGGTCGTAGCCGGTGCGCGCGCCCAGGTCCAGGCCGACGAGGTCGGCCTCGGTCTCGTTCTCGCGGCTGAACTTGAGTGTGAGCAGCTGGGCGCCCATGTTCAAGAGCAAGTCGCCGGCATGGCCCAAACCCAGCAGACTGGAAATCAGCCCGGCCCCCAGCCGGGTGGCTGCCGTCTTGCCCATGCGTTCGCGCGCATGCTCGCGCAGCGCGTGGGCCATCTCGTGGCCCATGATCATCGCCACTTCGTCGTCCGTCAGCTTGAGCTGTTGCAAGATGCCCGAGTAGAAGGCGATCTTGCCGCCCGGCATGCAAAAGGCATTGATCTGCTTGGAGCCGATCAGGTGGACTTCCCACTGCCACTGGCGCGAACGCGCATTCCAGGGATGGGCATGCGGGATCATGCGCTCGGCGATGAAGCGCAGGCGCACGAGCTGCGGATGCTCGGGGCCCGCCAAGGCCCGTTGCGCCTGGGCCTCGCGCAGCATCTGGCGGTACTGCTGCGCCGCGGCCTGCTCGATCTGCTCGGCGCTCACCAGCCGCGTGAAGCCTGAGGTGCCCCCCACGTCCACGCCGTCGCGCTGGGCCACGGCGGGCAGCGTCGCCGCCAGGCCGGCGGTCACGAGGGCGCCGGTGAACAGTCGCCGCCCAGGCTGGGCCGGCGCCAGACGCCCCGACCCGGCCGCGGCCACGGCAGCCATCGCCTGGCACAGCGCACAGTGGGCGCGTTCATCGGTGCGGGGGTGCAGATCGTCCATGCAGCCTCAGACTTCCTGGCGTTCCTGTTGTTCCAGCATCGCGCGCACCTTGCCCAGCAGCACATAGGCCGGGAAGGACAGCCAGAAGGTCAGGAAGAAGTAGGCCGCATAGCCCATCTCCTGCGCCCCGATGCCGCCGGCCCAGCCGGCCACGGCGCGGCTGAAGGCGAAGATCGACGAGAGGATCGCATATTCGGTGGTGGCCTTGGCGCGGCTGGTGATGGCCATCAGGAAAGCAAGAAAGGCCCCGGTGCCCAGCCCGCCGGTGAAACTCTCCAGGGCGCTGGCGGCATACACCGCCGCCTGATGGACCAGCGGCAGATCCGCCGGCTGCACGATGCCATCGGCGCCGGGCAGCACGCGCGGCACCACCCAGGCGGCCGCGGCATAGCCCAGGTTGGACAGGGCCTGCCACAGGCCCAACACCCACAAACCCTTGAAGATGCCCGCGCGGTCCACATACCAGCCGCCCACCAGGCCGCCGGCGATCGACAGCCCCAATCCCAGATTGACGCTGACCAGCCCGATCTGCTGGTTCGAAAAGCCGCTGTCCACCCAGAAGGGCTTGACCATGAAGCCCATCGCCGCATCGCCCAGCTTGAACAACAGAATGAACAAGATGATGGCCACCATGCCCGGGCGCGAGAGCAACTCCACCCAGGCACCGAAGACCGGGCCATTGCGCATCAGCGCCGCGCGCGGGCCATGGGCCGCCGTCACCATCAGGCCGGCGCCCATGAACATCAGGCCCACGGGGATCGCACCACGAAACCACCAAGTGCCACTGACCGCCACCACGGCCTCCCAGCCCGCGGTGCGGGCCAACGGCCCCAGCACCGGCCACAGCAGGCCCGCGAGCACCAGCGCCAGCGCCAGCGCCCACAGCGGTTGCTGGCGCAGCAGGCGCAGTTCCGTGGCCACGCTGCCCGGCGGCGTGCCCGGACGCACCGGCTCGCGCGGCGCGAACAGCACGATCAGTCCGTTGCCCACGAAGACGGCCGCCCCCAGCAGGTAGGCCATCGACCAGCCGAACCAGCCCGACACCATCAGCAGCGCGCCCGCAGTGAGCATGCCCACACGGTAAAAACCGATGCGAAAGCCATTGGCCAGGCCGTACTCCTTGCGCGTGAGCAGCTCGATGGTGTAGCCGTCGGTGGCGATGTCGTTGGTGGCCGAGAGCATCGTGAACGCACCGATGGCCACCCACACCCAGGGCCCGAAGCCCAGTTCGCTGGCGAACAGGCCCATCACCGCGGCCATGCCGAAGTTCGCGCCCGCCACCCACCCGCGGTGACGGCGCACCCAGTCCACCGCTGGCGCCCACAGGAACTTCACCGTCCAGGCCAAGCCCAGCAGGCTGAGCAGGCCGATGTCGGCCAGGTTCACGCCCTGCTGGCGGAAGTACACCGGAAAGATGTCGTAGAAAACCCCCAGCGGCAAACCTTCGGAGAAGTACAGCAGGGCCACCCAGAAGAGCTTGCGTCGATAGACAGAGGTGGGTGAGGGCTCACCGGCCGGCTTGGGTTGATCGGTCATGCGGCCATTCTAGGGAGGACCGATCGCCCCTCACCGGCGGTTCACCAGCCAGATGCCCACCGCGACGCCACACAAGGCCAGCGCCAGGCGCAGCGTGATCGCCTCGTCCAGCAGCAGCCAGCCCATCACCAGGCCGAACAACGGGGTGAGAAAAGTGAACGAGGCCAGCCGCGTGGCCGGGTAGTGACGGATCAGCCAGAACCACACCAGGTAGCTCGCGAAGGCCACGACGACGGCCTGGAAGAACATCGAACCCCACAAGGCCGCGCCGGCCCATGGCAGCGCCCAGGACTCGCCCGTGAGCAGCGACAGCGCCGTCAGCACCCCACCCGACACGGCAAGCTGATAGAACAGCGTCTTTTCCGGCGAAGCCGTGGCCAGGCGGGTGGCGCGGATGGCCAGCGTCGTGGCGCCCCACAGCAGCGCCGCCAGCACCGCCAGCGCATCGCCCAGCCACTGCGTGGAGCCGGCCGGCGCGGCCGCACCGCTCAACCCCTCGCTGAAGGCCAGCACCACCGCCGCAAAGCCCAGGCCCAGGCCGGCCATCTGGCGCATCGACAGGCGCTCGGCCGCACTGATGAAGGGCATGCCTGCGGCCACCACAAACGGCGAGAGGTACAGCAGCACCACCAGCCGCGAGGCCGCCGTGTGGCCCAGGCCGATGTAGATGCACACGAACTCGGCGGCAAAGAGCGCACCGGCCAGCAACCCCGGCCACCACGTCCCGTCGCGTGAGAACAGCGCAATGCCGCGCCACGACGCCCAGGCCCACACCAGCAGCGCCGCGAGGCCCGAGCGCAGCCCCGCCTGGGCCATCGGCGGCATCAGCGGCAAGGTGGCCTTGACGACGATCTGCTGCAGGCCCCACAGCAGGCAGCAGCCCAGCAACAGCGTGATCGCACGGGAATCGAGATGGGAGCGGCGCTCAATCATCCGATGATTGTGCCGCCTTCCGGGGCGCTGCGCTCAGGCGGCGTTCACCCGGACTGCAGCCAGCGCACCAGATCGCGTGCACCCATCGCCCCCGAGATGCGCCGCAGCTCCTGGCCGCCTTGCAGCAACACCATCGTCGGGAGGCTGCGGATGCGATGGCGTACCGACGTTTTGGGGTTCTCGTCGCTGTTGACCTTGGCGAACAGCACCCGGCCGCCCAGCTCGCGTGCGGCCTGCTCGAACTGAGGCGCCATCATCCGGCACGGAGCGCACCAGGGCGCCCAGAAGTCCACCAGCACCGGCAGCTCGGTGCGAGAGACCACGGCATCGAAGCTGGCATCGGTCAAGGCAACAGGTTCGGCCGGCATCAGAGGGCGCTTGCACTGCCCGCACACCGGCGCATCGCCCAAGCGCTCCTCAGGCACGCGGTTGAGGGTGAGGCAGTGGGGGCAGGCGATGAGCATGAAAGCCTCCGGGGGTTCTGCCTGGGAGATGGAGACGGCCTGTCGAAATACAAGTGACGGGGGCCGCCGGCGCACGTCAGACCGCAGGCCTGCCCGGTGGTGCCCGCACGCTCAATGCCCCCCTTGAAACACCGTGCGGAACTTCACGAAGCCGATGCCGTTCTTGGCATATTCGTTCAGTTGCTCCTTGAACCCAGCCATGGAGTCGTGGACATAGTGGTCGAAGAAGTGTTCGACCTCGGGCGCCACAGGCGAAGCGAGCATGTACTCGACCACCTCATAGACATACCGATCGGCCCGGCTGGGTTGCAGGCCTGCGGCCTTGTGCATCGCCTGATGCAACTGAACCGCGCGTTGCGGCTGATAGTGCGGCTCCAACGGGTGGCCGCCCCCCAGGGTGGCCAGCCGGCGGATGAGGCAGTCCTGGGTGTGTTCGAGCGCCTGCTGGTCCTGGCGCGAGGCGCGTGTGTAAGGCGCGCGCTGCCGGAAGGTGTGGCGCTGCCTGAACCGGTGGTGGAAATAGGCCCCCATGTGCCGGCGATGCAACTGCTCCACTGGGGCCGGCCCGAACCCCATGGCCCGGACATAGGCGTTGAAGTCCTGGATCAACATATCGGAAGGACTGAACCCGTCCTGTTCGTCTTTACGCAATTCATCCCAAGGCAACAGCGGCACCCCCGCACGCCGTGCCTCGTGGTACATGCGCACACCGGGCAAGATGGCCATCATCCGATCCAGGCTCGGCGACACCCCCAGTTCGCCGGGGGCATAGCCCCCGCCGACATCGGAGTGGCCCCCCGGAAACATCACCTCCTTGGCATTGGCCGGGTACTGGTGGCCGGTGCGCACGGAATCCAGCGGGAAGCAAGCGCGCACCTCATGGCCGGCCACATAGTGCACGCACTGCTCCACGGCATGGTGGATGTCCATGCTGCCGTCCGCCCAGGCCTGGTGGCCGGTCAGCACGCCGTTGTCAAAGAGGTTGGCCATGCCCACCGAGGCCACCGTGTCGAACAGGCCCATGAAGCCGACCCGCAGGGGAATCCCGGCGAAGGTCCACCCTCCATGGGCAGGCGTGCACACCTCGAACAGCCAGTTGACGAAAGCCCGGGCCGCCGCCGCCCCTCTCGAAAAGCCGAACACCGACAGGTTGATCTGCTCCACCCTGGGCAACTGGCCCTCCAGCGCCCCCGCCAGATGGCGCTGCCACGTCTGCAAGGCCGTGCGTCGCTGTGCCGCCGGGCTGCCAATGCTGGCGAGCGTTTGGGCGATGTGGGCGGTGCGTGTGTCGTCCATTAGTCTGGCTCCGCGCACATACTCATGCACGGTATTCAGCACCTGCAATAACGCCCAGGTGATTCGATCTTCCCCCTTGTGAGCAAAAGCTCTTCCACGTGTCCCTCCGCTGTCGCCGATCTCCGCAAATGGTGTACCCACACCGGGCAAATAGATGCGGAAGTAGCCATCCTTTGGCGCCAGACGATGTGCCAAGAACAGCTTGACCACATAGGTGTGTTTGCGCTGGTGGGGCGGCCGATCCTCGTAATCCAGCTTCATGTTGTTGCCCGTGCCATCGAAAAACAGGCCGATATGCACCTGGCCGCTGCAGCGGGGCTCCATGCGCTGCGGCAGCGTGCAGCGCAGCGCATCAAGCCTTTGTAGGGTCTCGCGCGGCGACAGGTGGCGCAAGCCGTTGTGAGGGAAAGGTTCGGCGTTCTTAGTGCTCATCGCGATGGCTGACCTGGGCGGCGCGGGTAGGGAGGGTTGTAGTCTTTGTGATGAGGAGAAATGTTGCTGACCTTCACCAACACCTGATCGCCCGGCAGGAAGTGAACGTGCAGCCCAGCCCCGAGATCCTTTTCCGTGTAGGGCTGCACCTCCACCGTGCGCTCCTTCCAAGGGCCTTCGATCAAGACCTTCTTTCCTTCCCGGATGACCGGCTGCCCCTTTTCGTCACGCAACCAGTCTCCTTCTTCACGCCATGTGATCTTCACCGTCAGCCCAGGCTTCCAACGGCGTGGCAGCGTCACGCAGCAGACCACGCCCCCACCTCCCATTGGAAAAACATTCATCACACCCCCTTGCCCATTGATGTACAGCGTTGCGATGTACGTCTCGGTATGGTTCACCCCGATGTAGCTCATCGTGACCTTGTCGCGGTCGGCGCATCCGGCAACCAGCATCGCGATCAACGTCGCGGCGATTCGATGTGTGCCGAAATCCCTGAAGCATTTGACGGTGCGAGACCTCATGCCACCTCCTGCGGCCACAGTGCCGCCAAGCGCTGCGCCAAGGGCGCGGCCGTTGGATCCTGAGTATCCAGCAGGCGATGCAGGCGCGCGTCTTCACGCAGGCTGGGTTGCATCGTGCAGGAAGCGGTCAAGGCCACGAGGTCTGACATGGCCTGGATGCCATGTCGGTCGATGCGCCAGCTCACAGGTGGCCTGCACCTCGGCATGGAAAGCCGCCCGCCGGTCCCGGGGCAGGAGTTCGGGGGCTTGGTCGTGAAGGATGGAGATCACGGCATCCGGCAAGCCGGCATCGATCAGGGCGCTCCACTCTTGTTCATCCAAGGTGAAATCAGCGGCCGGTTCGGTGCCGGCCTGCACGCCAGGCAAGGCCTGTAGCCCCCCCCGTGCGGTCGACGAACCACCATTGTTCGACCGGATGCCTGAGCATCGCCCAGTGGCCAGGCTTCAGGCATCGCGGCAAGTATTCGAGGACCCGGGTGTCCGCCAGCCGCAGCACAAAGCTCTGTCCGTCATCCAGGCGCACTTCCAGCGCATGACGCCACGCGCTCAGCAGCGCATCGATGCCATGCGCGACCTTCAGAAAGCTGAGCATCGGGCGTCCCAAGGTGTGCGCCCACAATTGCCGCAACGCCGGGCCCCGCAGCACGCCGGGCCCTCCGAGCTCCAGCAATAGGGGCCCGGACTCGCACAGTTGGTTCAGCGGCGTTTCTGCATAGAGCCCGTGGCGCGGAAGCCCCCAATCGGGAGACCCTTTGGGGGCATCGAACGCCTGATCCAGCAAGGCATACCACCCTTGCGCTCCGCTCGCAGCCCAGCACGCTTCCAGGTGGCGGGTCAGTGCATCGAACCGAATCCCGTCGGTCGCAAAGTAGAACCTGCGCATCACCGCACCTTGGCCAGCGCCGAGCCGGATTGGAGCGCCTTGAGCAAGCATTCCAGACACAGGTGGTTTGGAAGACGCGGCATCAAGGGCTGCACCCGCTTCGCCCCGAGCATGCGGATCTGCGCGGCCTGGATGCGCAAGGTGCCCGGGCAGTGCACCTGCAGGCCCTGGGCGCTCAGGGTGATGCGTGCGCCGCCGGCGGTGGCCAGGGTGAGGCTGCGCGGCGCGCCAGCCCCTCACAACGCCCCGGGCCGCGGCCTGATCGTGGCGGTGATCGCATCCCACAACGCCAGCACCTGCCCTTCGCTCAGCGTGGCCCGTGTCAAATCGGGAATCATGGCCTGCTCCTCCAGACTGCGCGGCGGGGACGGAATGTAGTGGCCGTTGAAAAGCTCAATGGTCAGAAAGGGACGAGCGACACCCTGCGCGTTTTGGTCCGTCTGCACGACGGCTGTGTGTCCGTTGACTCGCGCGGAAGTGACCTTGGCAGGTTCTCGGGCCACAAATTCTTCATAGCCGTCGTGCCCGATATTGCGTGGCACGAGTCGCAAAATTTCGATGCCAGAACGGCGTGTGTCCCGCTCGATCTGTGAGCGTCTTTGCAACAGTCCTGACTCGGGCCGAGCCACATTGCTGCCATCACCGCTGATGCTGCTCAGTTGCACGAACACATCCGGCGCATCCTTGAGGTGATAGTTCACATAGAACTGCCCCGCCTCGGCCTGCGCTCCTCGATAGAACCCATGCGCAAAGCAGTCCCCCGGCTCGCGAGGAATCTCCTCCTGCGCCCGCCCCCTCACGCGGCTGTATAACGTCAGCAGGTGAGTGAACTTTTCTTCGACGTTGGTGTAGTTGTTCGATGGGTCATTGGCCAACGGCTCGTCCAACGAATAGTCCACTGCCTTGACCGAAGCCTGTATCTCAAAGCCGTCTTGCCAAGCCATCAGCTCCCAGATGCGCGAATAAGCATAGCTTTCGGCGCGATTGAAAACCTTGCCGATGCCCACGGGCACATCGCGCACGTCCATCAGCACAGGTTCGTTGTCAATGACATCGATGACTTGCTTTTGCAACTCCTCGGTGCGGCGCTGCAAGCGCGTCTCGAATACGGTCTTGGTCATGGGCCGCACGCTCACCTCCACGCCTTCGATCTCCACCCGGTCCACCGGGTTGAGCACAAAGGCCTCGGGCAGGTCGATGAGGTGGCGGCCAATGCAGTGCGTGCGCATGCGCGCGGTGAGCTTGTGGACGAATTGGGCTTCTTCAGGGGTCATGGCAGGCGTGCGCGGGGAACAGGCGATCAAGGCCGCCAGCGGGGTGCAGGCGGCCGCAGCAAGCAGGCGGCGGCGCGTGAGCGTCATCTCAAGTCCTCGTACATCATGTAGTCCGACTGTCGCACCTGCTGCACCAGCCGCACGATGGCACGCAGCGTGAAGTGCAAAGCTTTGACGCTGGCCTCGCCTGCCTTGGGGTTGTAGGCCGGCTCGTGCTCGACAGGCACGCGCAAGAAACCCTCGCAGTGCGAGCGCACCGCCAAGCCTGAGCGCGCCGGCACGGTGCCGTCGCCGGGCTCGTCCGGGGCGCTGATCGTGAAGGCGGCCGGGATGCGGCTGCTCGGGTGCAGCACCGTGCGGGTGTCTTCGGTCTTGCTGAACTCACGCAGACCCACCCGCGAAGCCAGGGGGCTGTGCATCCAGCGCTGCGGCGGCTCTCCTGCATCGCTGGGTCGTTGCCAGCTCACCGTGCCATAGGCCTTGTGCTGCGCGCTGTCGCCGCAAAAGGCGTGGGTGTGTGGGTGGTAGCGGTGGGCGATTCTTTGGTGGAACCTTTTTGCATCGCGGATGTACTTTTTGAAAAGCTCCCAATCCGCCTCCATCTGCTGCTTGCGCTTGACGGGGTCTTTTTCCTCGTTGAGCGGGTTGATGAGTTCCTGGTCGCACAGGCCCCACCAGGCATCGCGCACGGTGTAGATCTCGCCGTAGGGGTCGCCGTTTCGCGGCAAGGCCACTTCTTGAGCCCCGGCGCGCACTCTCAGCCAGCCGTTGCCATACTCGGCGCTGGGCAGCAACTGCAGCGGCCCCGGCGCACTGGACAGCACCGCCGTCACCTCGGCCGCATCGGCGCCCAGCACTTGGGCCACGCCCCAGCCGCCCTCGGTGCCGGCCTTCATGCGCCGGTACACCGCGGCCGCGCCCACGGCGGGCATCACCCCGTGCACGATGCCGTAGATCTTGTCCCGGTAGCCCAGCACTTCCGAGCAATAGCGTGCCACCAGCCCGCCCATGCTGTGCGTGACCAAAATGACCTTGTCGCAGCGCATGCGGTCGGTGCGGTGGTAGCGATGCAAGATCTCGTCAATGCGCCGGCCCAGGGCCTGGGCGGATTGGTCGTTGCCTTGCAGCCAGTTGTAGCCAAACGCATGCACCGGCAGCCGGTAGCGGTAGCTCAGGCGCACCTCGTCATAGCCCAGCACCGCCTCGCCTTGCTCGGCCCCCAGGCCGTGGGACATCAGGTGTACGCGCAAGCCTTGCTTGCAGGTCTCGTAGTCGTTCAGATGCGCTTCCAGCCAGCGCAGCGCCGCCCCGTAGCTCATCGCCGCCACCTCGCCCCAGCCGCGGCGCTTGAACTCCTCGGCCGGCAGCTTCAGGTCGGTGGGTACCTCGCCCTCGTTGTCCACGGTCATGGCTTCGGGGCGAAGGTATGTTTTTCTCTGCTTGGCGCTCTTGCCAATCCACGACGCCGCGGCCCAGGCTGAATCCATTCTCCAGCGGGGACCTTCTTGTTTGGGTTTGAGATTGCTGCCCATCACCCCGGGCACGAAGATGACGGGGATGATGCGGTCGGGCACCATGTAGCACACGCCGATGGAGTCGTCGGGCGGGCTCATGCGCGAGCGCCAGTAGGCGCGTCCGCGCGAGTCGTATTGCACGGGGATGATGCGTTCGCGAGGCTGGGCTTCGGTCATGAGCGCAGGTCTTCGTTCAACAAGGCAAGCTGCAGGTCTTCGCAGAAGTCGCTTTTTTGTAAGCCGGTGCGGCCGCTGGCGTTGAGGCCGCCGCGCACCGTGCCCGCCTGAGGACGGGTGAGGTCGTAGCGGCGTTGTGTCAGCGGCGTTTCATCGAAAGGCCAGCGCAGTTGCAGTTCTTCGTCAAAGGCCGCCGCCTGCGGCATGGCGTTCATCTGGTGTGCGTAGCTGCGCGCCCCGAGCATGCGGATCTGCGCGGCCTGGATGCGCAAGGTGCCCGGGCAGTGCACCTGCAGGCCCTGGGCGCTCAGGGTGATGCGTGCGCCGCCGGCGGTGGCCAGGGTAAGGCTGCGCGCCGCCGTGGCGTCCAGGTGGGCCGCCGCGCTTTGGATGTCCATCGCCTGCTGCGCGGCCAGCTCCAGCCGGTCGCTTTGCGATTGCAGCTGCACCGCGCCTTGGGCGGCCACCAGGCTCAGCCCGGCCGGCTCGCCGGTGGTGGGGGCCGCACCGGCCAGCACGCTCAGGGCTTGGCCGCTGTGCACCCGCCAGGCGCCGCCGGCGCTGTGGTGCTGGTCCTGCCCGGCGCCCAGGTGCACGCTGTGCTCGGCGCTGGCGATCACGTCCTGGCCGGCCGTCCAGACCTGTTGGGCTCGCGCCTGGGCGTGCACGAGGGCGGTGGCGCTGTGGGGCAGTTCGGCGTCGGGTGGAGCCGGGTCCACCGATGGGGCGGCGGGGTCCCAGCGCGCGCTCACCCGCCCTTGCAGGCTGCGCTGCAGCGCTTGCAGCGCCTGGCGGGTGGGGCCCAGCGTGGCGTTGTGGTGGCGCTGCGCGGCCTGCGCCAGCGTGTCGGCCTGGGTGTGGGCCTGGTGCAGCAGGGCCAGGCCCGCGCTGGGGTCGCCCGCGCACTCGTGGGGGGCTTGGCCGTAGCTGCTCAGCAGCAGCCCGTGCGCGCCGCGCAGCGCCCCGTAGGCGTCGGTGCGCAGCTCCAGCCCCAGGCCGCGCGCGCTGCCGCGCCGGTTGCCGGCTTGGTGCAGCAGGTGGCCCAGGCCGAGCCAGGTGGCATGCGCGGTGGTGGCCGCCTGCGCGCGCAATTGGCCGGGGCTGTCGTCGAAGACGAGCCGGTTGGCCCCCAAGCCGCCGAGCTCGCGGCTTTGCACGCCGCTGAGCGCGCCGGCGTGGGCATGGGGCTGCGCGGCCGCGCCGTGCCAGGCCGGGCTGTGGCCGCCGGCGACGTCGTTGGCCTGGCCGGCGCTGCGGTGGTCGTCGGCGGCCGCAAAGGGTGAGCCCTGCGGTGTGCGCGGCGCCCGCCCGCCCGGGGTGGGGCTCACGCCGCCGGCGCCGCGCCCGTTGTGCAGCACGCCCACGACGACGGGGCGCTCCAGGTCGCGCTCGATGAAGTCCACCAGCACTTCCTGGCCGATGCGCGGGATGAATTGCGTGCCCATGCCGGCGCCGGCCCAGCGTTGGGCCACGCGCACCCACACGCTGGGCTGGCTGCGCGGCTCGTTGCGCGGCTCGCCGCCGCAGCCGGGGGGGAAGGCCGCTTGCGCCGCCTGCCAATGGAAGCGCACTTTGATGCGCCCGAGCCGGTCGGTGTGGAGGGCCGAGCCTTCGGGGGCGTGGGGCTGGCCGTCGGGGCCCACGACCACGGCGCTTTGGGGGCCGGCGGCGCTGGGCGCGCTGGGGGGCATGGGTCGCCAGGGGCTCTGGCGGGGCACGGCGCGCCAGTGCTGGGCGTAGCCGCTGGCGCGCGCCTGGGCGAGCACGCCCGGCTCGATGGGGCGCGCCGGCGCCAGGCGGTCTTGGCCCGGCGGGGCTGGGCCGAGGGCGGCCGCGGCGTTGTGCACGGCATGGGGCAGGGGGTTGTCGCCCACGTGGATGAGCTCGGTGAGCAGCAGCTCTTGGGGCTGGGCCCGCCCGGGCAGGTGGCTCAAGCGCCACCATTGGCCGCAGCGTGCGCCGCGCACGGTGGCTTGGCCGCTGTAGTGCAGGGCCTGGGTTTGCAGGGCCTGGCTGCGCAGCCGCGCGCGCGCGGCCGCGCTGGCGCTGTCGGGCGCGCTGTGCAGCTCGTAGTCTTCGTAGGCGGCCGCCCCGGCCGCTGCGCCCGGGGCTTGCGCCGTGATGGCGCGTTTGGCGCTGTCGTGCCAGCCCAGGGTGGTGTGCACGCCCGGGACGTGGCAGGCGTGTTCTTCGTAGGTCTGGACGCTGTCGCGCGGCTCTTGGCTGTGGGCGCGGTGGTAGGCAATGGCGCCCCAGCGCGCGCTGTCGGGGTGTTCGGGGCAGGCTTGGGGGTCGGGGCTGTGGGCAAAGAGCACGGCGCGGTGGCCCAGGCCGCTGGCATCGTCTTGGCCGTCGACTTCTTCGA
>NZ_JBKBVU010000217.1:0-4942 GCF_046289365.1 Caldimonas sp.
CCCGGCTCCCGGTGGCCGGCTGCCACAGCCGCCAGCCGGCCACCGCGGCCAGCAGCGGAATGCCCATCGCGAACACGGCGATGCTGCGGATCTCGACGGGGTTGCCGAAGGCCACCTGGAAGACCAGGGCGCTGGCATACAGCAGCAGCGGCAGCGCCGCATGGCGGTGCGTGTAGGCCACCGACGGCGCCGGGACCCCACCGCGCGCCAGCCAGCGGAAGCCGCCGATGATCACGCACGACACGAAGACCCAGCCGAAGAAGCCCTGCACGGTTTCACCGAACCAGGCGCCGTCGGTCTTCACCATGATCCAGGCCTTGAGCGTGAAGACGAGGTAGGGGTCGGCGCCCAGGTCGAAGGCCGTGAGGATGAGCGCGGCCAGGAAGGTCACGAGGGCCGCGTCGGTGATGCTCTCGCGGCCGTGGGCCGGCATACGCCAGACGATGAAGTTGCTGAGCACATAGGCGGTGTAGCCCAGCGTGAACCACATCATCGGGATGACCACCGGCACGGCGCCCAGGCGCGGGCCCAGCACCTCGGTGTAGTGGTAGGCGCCGAAGATCCAGCCCATCGTGGCGCCGAGCTGTTCGGCCACCCAGCCCACGACGAGGGCCAGCAGCACAAAACGCCCGGCCAGGCGCGGCCCCAGGAGTTGCGTGGCGTTGGCCCAGGAAAAGCCGAACATCAGCACCGAGCTGGCCACCAGGGCGAAGGTGGTGGGGTTGTGCGTGCGGGCGGCCTGGGCCACCAGGGCGCCGGCGAGCAGGAGGGCCCCGAGCAGGGGCAGGCGGGCGAGCAAGGCGTGCATGGCGGTCTCGTTGGAGGGTGTCGAGGAAGCATCGCGACCCCGACAGCCGGCCGCGGCATGAACCGCGCGTATTGTCCATGCGACCACCCGGCGGGCAAGCCGGGTCAGCCCTTGCCGAACGGTCAGCGCACAAGCTCCCCCGCCAGAGGTGGGCCGGATGCCAAATCGTGCACAGCCTGGGCGTGGGCGGCCGTGGTGACCGAAGCGCGTGTCAGCGGCGCCCGCACCGCGGCACTGCCGAAACCCAGCGTGGCCAGCACCGCCTTGAGCGGCGCCGGGTTCGGTTCGGCAAACAGCGCGGCCACCAGGGGCGCCAGGTGGTGGTGCCAGGCGCGGGCCTCGGCCAGCCGGCCCGCCTTCACGGCCTCGACCATCGCCACGAAATGGCGCGGCTGCAGGTGGGCGCTGGCCGTGATCGCACCCGCACCGCCCTGGCACAGGGTCGTGAACACCTGGGCGTCTTCACCCGCCAGCACCGCCAGTTGTCCGTCGGCGATCAGCGCCTGGGTCTTGCGGGCATCGCCACCGCAGTCCTTGAGGGCCACGACACCGGGAATGTCCGCCAGCGTGCGCAAGGTATCGAGCGACAGCGTCACGCCGGTGCGGTAAGGGATGTCATAGACGATGATCGGCAGCGGCGCTGCAGCCGCCGCCACCTGAGCATAGAAGTCGATCACACCTTGCGCCGTGGGGCGCACGTAGTGCGGCGGGGGCACCAGGAAGCCATCGATGCCGAAGGCGGCCCAGCGCTGGCATTGCGCCGCCACCTCGCCCGGCGTGATCCCGCCCACGCCCATCACCACCGGCCGACCGCCGGCATGTTCGAGCACCGTGCGCAGGACCTGCTCGCTTTCCGCGTCGCTCAGCGCTGCCGCCTCACCGGTGGTGCCGCACACCACGAAGCCGTGCACGCCCGCCTCCGCCATGTGGCGCACCAGCCGCTGCAACGCCGCCAGGTCCAGCGCCCCCTGTTCGTCAAAAGGGGTCACCAAGGGGATCCACAGTCCTTCAAAACTTCGCATGAACACACTCCTTCACGAGACAACCGACCGAGGAAGTCCGTCGAGGCGAGGAAGGCGAAGCTGCGGTGGGGCGTGACGGCCGGAGAGGCCGATGCCGGTGGCGGCGGGTGCCGTCGCTCGTCTGCGAACGGCACAGCCGCTCCGGTCAGACGAGCTGCTGTTTTTTCTGTTTGCGCGCGCCCGCAACCGGCAGGCCCAGAAGGGTGCCGGTTTGCGACAGGAGGCACGGTGCGCGCATGGCGGCAGTGTAGCCGCGAGTCGCTCAGGCTGCCTGACGGGACGCGGCGGGTTGCGCCACCAGCGTCTCGATCACCGCCGGGTGGCGTTCGGCCAGCCGGTTCACGCCGCAGATCACGGCCTGGAGGGAAGCGGTGACGATGTTCGTGTCCTGCCCCACGCCGAAGCGGGTGCCGGCGATGTCGGGGTGGGCCAGTTCCACAAAGGCAATGGCCCGGGCGTCGGAGCCCGATCCGAGGGCGCGTTCCTCGTAGCTGTCCAGGCGCAGCGGCAGGCCCAGGGCGTGCACGGCGGCGTCGAGCGGGCCGTTGCCCAGGCCTTCGCGCTTCACGCGGTGGCCGTTCACGTCGAGCTCGAGCTGCACGCGCACGCGCGCGCCGTCCTCCACGCTGTGGTGGGTCACGAGCTTCACCGGGGCGTCGCGCCGCAGGTATTCCTGCTGGAACAGATCCCAAAGCTGCGCGGCGGTGAGCTCACCGCCCGTCTCGTCGGCGACCTTTTGCACGACCCCGCTGAACTCCACCTGGGCACGGCGCGGCATCACCAGGCCGTGGGCGGTTTCCAGCAGAAAGGCGATGCCGCCCTTGCCCGACTGGCTGTTCACACGCACGACCGAGTCATAGCTGCGGCCCAGGTCGGCCGGGTCGATGGGCAGGTAGGGCACTTCCCAGATCGCGTCAGGCTGCTGCGCGGCAAAGCCTTTCTTGATGGCGTCCTGGTGCGAGCCCGAGAAGGCGGTGAAGACCAGGTCGCCCACATAGGGGTGGCGCGGGTGGATGGGCAGTTGGGTGCAGTCCTCCACGGTGCGGGCCACCTCGTTGATCTGAGAAAAGTCCAGCCCCGGGTGCACGCCCTGGGTGTAGAGGTTGAGCGCGAGCGTGACGAGATCGACGTTGCCGGTGCGCTCGCCATTGCCGAAGAGGCAGCCCTCGACGCGGTCGGCGCCGGCCATCACCGCCAACTCAGCCGCGGCCACGGCCGTGCCGCGGTCATTGTGCGGGTGCACGCTCAGCACGAGGCTGTCGCGCCGCTTCAGGTGCCGGTGCATCCACTCGATCTGGTCGGCGTACACATTGGGCGTGCTCATCTCCACCGTGGCCGGCAGGTTGACGATGGCCTTGTGTTGCGGCGTGGGCTGCCACACATCCATCACCGCGTCGACCACGTCCTTGGCCACGGCCAGCTCGGTGCCGCTGAACACCTCCGGGCTGTACTGGAAGGTCCATTGGGTCTCGGGCTGGCGCGCAGCGTATTGCTGGATGAGCCTGGCGTGGTGCACGGCCAGCTCACGCACTTGCGCCGGGCTCATTTGGAAGACGATGCGGCGGAACGTGGGCGCCGTGGCGTTG
Organism: Caldimonas sp.; assembly: GCF_046289365.1. Lineage (NCBI taxonomy): Bacteria > Pseudomonadati > Pseudomonadota > Betaproteobacteria > Burkholderiales > Sphaerotilaceae > Caldimonas > Caldimonas sp. Next base: position 3,417 of record NZ_JBKBVU010000217.1, read on the forward strand.
TACAGGTGCACGATGGCGCGCGGCGCCCCCTTCAGCGATTCGAAGGTGCGTGCGATCAAGTCCTCGCGGGCCTGGGTCAGCACCTCGATGGTCACATCCTCGGGGATCAGGTCGTCCTCGATGAGCCGGCGCACGAAGTCGAAGTCGGTCTGCGAGGCCGAGGGGAAGCCCACCTCGATCTCCTTGAAGCCGATGCGCACCAGCAACTGGAACAGCCGCAGCTTGGTGGGGCCGTTCATGGGCTCGAACAGGGCCTGGTTGCCATCGCGCAGGTCGGTGCTCATCCAGACGGGCGGCTTGGTGATGACCCGGTTGGGCCAGGTGCGGTCGGGCAGGTTCACCGCAGGGAAGGGGCGGTACTTGCGTTCAGGGTGCTGGAGCATGGTGGGCCTCGGATGGCAGAAAGATCGACGGAAAACAAAAAAGGCCAGCGGGGAAGCTGGCCTTTGTGTGGGAGGAACCGGGATGTTCAGCGACGCGGGGTGTCCTGGATGCGGACTCGACGCGGCTTGAGGGACCGGGCACGACCCATACCAGCCAGCACGGTGGCGGCCAGTAGCGCTAGAAGCAGCAGGGAGGTCGTGGCGGTGAACATATCAAATCAGTGTTGGCGATTCGGGGGGCGCTGTCAACGCAGGGCCGCAAAGGCCCCGCGCTTCAGTGGGCAAAACCTCACGCCAGGTCGAAGCGGTCGAGGTTCATCACCTTGGTCCAGGCGGCCACGAAGTCGCGCACGAACTTCTCCTGGCCGTCCGCCTGGGCGTAGACCTCGGCCAGCGCGCGCAGCACCGAGTTGGAGCCGAACACCAGGTCCACCCGGGTGCCGGTCCACTTCAAAGCGCCGGTCTTGCGGTCGCGGCCCTCGAAGAGGTCGCCGGCGGGCTTCCACTCCACGCCCATGTCGAGCAGGTTCACGAAGAAGTCGTTCGTGAGCTGGCCAGGTCGGGTGGTGAACACGCCATGCCGGCTGCCGTCGTAATTGGCGCCCAGCACCCGCAAGCCCCCCACCAGGACCGTCATCTCGGGCGCGGTCAGCGTGAGCAGCTGCGCCTTGTCCACGAGCAGGTGCTCGGCCGGCACCTGCGACTTGGCCTTCAGGTAGTTGCGGAAGCCGTCGGCAAAGGGCTCCAGATACTTGAAGGACTCGACGTCGGTGTGCTCGGGGCCGGCATCCACGCGGCCGGGCGTGAAGGGCACCTCCACCGACACACCGGCCGCGCGGGCCGCCATCTCGATGCCCACGCCGCCGGCCAGCACGATCACGTCAGCCAGCGACAGCTTGCCCGAGGCCTTCTGGAGGGCCTCCAGCTTGGGCAGCACTTTTACCGCGATCTGGTTCACCACCCAGTCGTTCTGCGGGGCCAGGCGGATGCGTGCCCCATTGGCGCCGCCGCGCTTGTCGCCGCCGCGGAAGGTCGAGGCCGAGGCCCAGGCGATGGTCACCAGTTCCGACACGGAAATGCCGGAGGCTGCGATCTTCGCCTTCATGTCGGCGATGTCGGCGGCGGTGAGCTTGTGGATCGGTG
>NZ_JBKBVU010000017.1:0-33248 GCF_046289365.1 Caldimonas sp.
CTGGGTGCTGGTGCATGACGCCGCACGTTGCCTGCTGCGCCCCGAGTGGGTCGAGGCCTTGATCGAGGCCTGCTTCAATGACGAGGTCGGCGGCTTGCTGGCCCTGCCGGTGGCCGACACGCTCAAGGAAGAGATTGCGGGCCGCTGCGCGGGGACGCTGGACCGGCGCGCCAAATGGCAGGCCCAGACGCCGCAGATGTTCCGCCTGGGCCTGCTCCACAGCGCGATGGTGCATGCGGGCGAGACGGTCACCGACGAGGCCAGCGCCGTCGAGGCCCTGGGCCACCGGCCCAAGCTGGTGCCTGGCGCGCTGGAGAACTTCAAGATCACCTATCCCCAGGACTTCGTCCTGGCCGAGCGACTGCTGAGGATACGCTGATGGACATCCGCATCGGAGAAGGCTGGGACACGCACGCACTGGTGGCTGGCCGCAAGCTCATCCTCGGCGGCGTGGAGATCCCGCACCATCTGGGCCTGCAGGGCCACTCGGATGCCGACGCCTTGCTGCATGCCATCACCGACGCACTGCTGGGGGCGGCAGCCCTGGGGGACATCGGCCGCCACTTTCCCGACACCGACGAGCGCCTGCGCGACGCCGATTCCTCGGTGCTGCTGGCCGAGGCGATGCGCCGGGTGCGCGAGCGCGGCTACGAGCTCGTCAACCTGGATGCCACCATCGTCGCCCAGGCGCCCAGGATGGCGCCGCACATCCCGGCCATGTGCCAGCGCATTGCCGCCATCCTCGGGTGCGGGGTGGAGCAGGTCAACGTGAAGGCCAAGACGGCCGAGAAGCTCGGGCCCGTGGGCCGGCAGGAATCGATCGAGGCGCGCGCGGTGTGCCTGCTGCGGCGCGCCTGATCAGGGGGCTTTGCGCAGCCGGATGCGGGCGATCAGTCCCGTGTCGGGCGCAGGCGCGTTGCTCAGCTCGAAGGTGCCGCCCATGCGGATGATGGTTTTCTCGACGATGGCCAGGCCCAGGCCGGCGCCGGTGGCGGCGGTGCGCGCCGCATCGCCGCGGAAGAAGGGCGTGGTGAGCTGGGGCAGCTTCTCGGGCGAGACGCCGGGCCCGTGGTCGCGCACGCTGATGATCACCCACGGGCCGGTGCGTGCATAGGTCACCTGCACGAGGGCAATGCCGGTGTCGCTGCTGCGCCCATAGCGGCGTGCGTTCTCGAAGAGGTTGCCGATCACGCGGCCCAGCTCGGTTTCGTCGGCCAGCACCATGGTGTCGATGGCCACGCGCGACTCGATGCGGATCTGGCTGGCGTCGCGGAAGGCCGCGGCGGCCCGGTCGATCACACCCGACAGGTGCACCGGCACCAGCTTGACTTCGCTGGGGCGGGCGTAGTCCATGAACTTGTCGATGATGGCGTCGAGCTGGTCGATGTCGGCGGCCATGTAGCGGCGGGCCTCCTCGTCCTGCACGCTCATCTCGACTTCCAGGCGCAGACGTGCCAGCGGCGTGCGCAGGTCGTGCGAGATGCCGGCGAGCATCACGGCGCGGTCTTCCTCCACCTTGGCCAGCTCGCGGGCCATGCGGTTGAAGCCCTTGTTGACCTCGCGGATCTCGCTGGTCATCGTGTTCTCGTCCAGGCGGGATTCGTACTCGCCTTCGCGGATGCGGCTGGCGGCGAACGAGAGCTGGCGCAGGGGCTGGTTGATCAGCCGCGCCACGGTGGCCGAGCCGATCACGGTGGCCAGCAGCGCGATGCCCACCCAGACGAACCAGGTCTTGCCGGTGACGGGCTCCAGGCGTTGCGGATCGGCCTGCAGCCAGTAGCGGTCGGTCTCGATGGCGAAGTCGATCCACAGGCCCGGCCGCCCGTTCACGCTGGAGGCCACCACGGTGGTGGGGCCCAGGCGGGTGCGCAATTCCTCGGCGATGCGCCGCGAGAAGCGGTCGGTGTCGAAGGGCACGTAGGCGTCGCCAGGTTCGCGCGGTTGCACGCGGATGGCTTCCTGCTCGGTGATGGTCTTGAGCAGGGTGACGCGGTTGATGCTGTCGGTGTAGCGCAGTGCCACCCGTGAGAGGTTCACCAGACTGGCCAGTTGCTGGGCCGCCTGCACGGCCCGGGGCTCGAACTCCAGGGCGCGGAAGGTCTGCACCCAGGCGAAGATGCCAAACCCCAGCAAGGCCCCGAGCAGCATGAAGGTGCGCCAGAACAGGCTCAGGGTGACACGTTTGCGGACCATCGGGGCTTGTCGGACAGGGCAGGGGCTGGATGCGCCCCGCAGTATGCCGCCCGCAGGCGCGGGACAGCGTCATCGGTGATGAAAAAACGCCAGACCCGGGGGTCTGGCGCGCAGCGTCCGGCCGGGCGGGGTCAGGTCGCGCCGTCGGGCACGAAGACATAGCCCACGCCCCACACCGTCTGGATATAGCGGGGCTGGGCGGGGTCAGGCTCGATCATCTTGCGCAGGCGCGAGATCTGCACGTCCAGGCTGCGGTCGAAGGGCTCGAACTCGCGGCCGCGGGCCAGTTGCGCCAGCTTGTCACGCGACAGCGGCTGGCGCGGATGGCGCACCAGGGCCTTGAGCATCGAGTACTCTCCCGTGGTCAGCGGTATGGCTTCGCCGTCCCGGGTCAGGCGGCGCTGGGCGAGGTCGAATTCGAAGGGGCCGAACACCACGGTCTGCGGCTCCTTGGTGGGGGCGCCAGGGGCCTCCATCGCAGGGCGGCGGCGCAGCACCGCATGAATGCGCGCCAGCAGCTCGCGGGGGTTGAAAGGCTTGGGCAGATAGTCGTCGGCGCCCACCTCCAGGCCCACGATGCGGTCGACGTCCTCGACCTTGGCGGTGAGCATGATGATGGGTGTCTGGTCGTTGGCCGCGCGCAGCCGGCGGCAGATCGACAGGCCGTCCTCGCCGGGCAGCATCAGGTCGAGCACGATCAGATCGACGGTCTCGCGCGTCAGCACCCGGTTCAGCGCCTTGGCATCCTCGGCCAGGAAGACTTCGAAGCCTTCCTGTGTGAGGTAGCGGCGCAGCAGGTCGCGGATGCGGGCATCATCGTCCACCACCACGATCTGGTCGGGGCGCGGCGCGGGGGGCTGGGGGGCTGTGGTCATGGGGACTCCCGAATTTGTAACAACGCGGGATTGTGCGGGTGAGCAACCGCCGAAAACGGTCGTTTTGACCAAGTGTTACAAATATTGCCACTCGGGGCCCGAGGCCGCAAATCCCCGTGTGAAGACGGGTGAAGCGCATGTAAAGCTTGGGCAAAGGCGGCACCGGCCGTCGTCGTTTCGACGCGGGCTTGCGTTAGCCTGTCACGTCGAGCCTCTCGTTCACCTCAGGAAAGGATCCCATGAAGCGACGCTTCGTTCTGCCCGGTCTGTGCCTTGCTACCGCGTTGGCAACTCCTTCCGTCCTGGCCCAGCCGGCGGCGGCCAACGTGGTGAGTTTTGCCACCAGCGCCAGCGTGGAAGTCCCGCAGGATTTCCTGAGCCTGACGCTGAACACCACGCGGGAAGCCGGCGATGCCGCCACGGTCCAGAAGGCGCTGCAGCAGGCGGTGGAGGCCGCCCTGGTCCAGGCCCGGCCCGCCGCGCAGCCTGGCGCGATGGAAGTACGCACCGGCCACTTCTCGGTCTACCCGCGCTATGCCAGTCAGGGGCGGATCTCCGGCTGGCAAGGCACGGCCGAGGTCGTGCTGGAAGGCACGGACATCGCGCGCATCACCCAGACGGCCGCACGCATCCAGACGCTGAGCGTGGCGCGCGTGTCGCAGGGGCTGTCACGCCAGGCCCGCGAGAAACATGAGGCCGCCGTGCAGGCCCAGGCCGTGGCCCAGTACCGCGCCAAAGCGCAGGAACTGGCCAAGCTCTTCGGCTTCGGCGGCTATGAGCTGCGCGAGATCAACGTCTCGACCCAGGAGCCCGGTGTGATCCCGGTGCCCCTGATGATGCGCGCCAAAGCCGATGTGATGGCCGCCGAGGCGGCTCCCCTGCCGGTGGAGGCCGGCAAGGCGCTCGTGACGGTGACGGTCAGTGGCAGCGTGGTGCTGAAGTAGGGCCTGCGCGTTTCGCGCTGCCACCCACGTGCCCGGCCCGTGCAGGGGCCGGGCCGCACGCTCGGCACCTGCTGGCTCGATGGCTTACTGGGCCACCCAGCCGCCGTCCATGTTCCAGGCCACGCCGCGGACGTTGTCGGCGGCGGAGGAACACAGGAACACGGCCAGCGCACCCAGTTGCTCGGGTGTGGTGAACTGCAGCGAGGGCTGCTTTTCGCCCAGCAGTTCGCGCTGGGCCTGTTCCAAGGAGATGCCACCCTGGGCGGCACGGGCATCGATCTGCTTTTGCACCAGGGGGGTGAGCACCCAGCCCGGGCAGATCGCGTTGACCGTCACGCCGGTGGTGGCGGTCTCCAGCGCCACGGCCTTGGTGAAACCCACGATGCCATGCTTGGAGGCGACATAGGCCGATTTCTGCGCCGAGGCCACCAGGCCGTGCGTGGAGGCGATGTTGATCACGCGGCCCCAGTTGCGTCGCTTCATACCGGGCAGGGCCAGGCGGGTGGTGTGGAAGGCCGAACTGAGGTTGATCGCGATGATCGCATCCCACTTCTCGGGCGGGAAGTCCTCCACCGGGGCCACGTGCTGGATGCCGGCGTTGTTGACCAGGATGTCCACGCCGCCGAAGTCCTGGGCGGCATAGGCCATCAGCTCGGCAATCTGCGCCGGCTGGCTCATGTCGGCGCCGTGGTAGCCCACCCGCACGCCGGTCCGGGCCAGTTCGGCCTTGGCCGCCTCGACGTCGCCGAAACCGTTGAGCACCACGTCGGCACCTTGGCGTGCCAGTGCCAGGGCCACCCCCAAGCCGATCCCGCTGGTCGAACCCGTGACCAGGGCGGTCTTGCCTTTCAACATATGGAGTCCTCTTTGCTAAGGTTCAGGGAGAATCAGCGACAAGCCCCTGGATTATCAGAGAGGAAGGCCCCGATGACGCAGCCGCGCCTGGATTTCGTGCAATGCCTGGACCCCCACGGCCTGCACCGCATGGCCTATTGGGAATGGGGCGACCCGTCCAACGGCCGGGTGCTGGTGTGCGTGCACGGGCTGTCGCGCCAGGGCCGCGACTTCGACGTGCTGGCCCAGGCGATGTGCGACCACTACCGCGTGGTCTGCCCCGATGTCGTGGGCCGCGGCCGCTCGGACTGGCTCGACGACCCGATGGGCTACCAGATTCCGACCTACGTGGCCGACATGGTCACCCTGCTCGCGCGGGTGCGGGCCGAGACGGTGGACTGGGTGGGCACCTCGATGGGCGGACTCATCGGTCTGGGCCTGGCCTCGCTGAAGGGGGCTCCGGTGCGCTCCCTGGTGCTCAATGACGTAGGGCCCACGATCGAGCCGGCGGCTTTGCAGCGCATCGGCACCTATTTGGGGCAGCTCCCTCGTTTCGACACCGTGGAGGCCGCGGCCGACTACTTCCGTTCGATTTCGGAAGGCTTCGGCCCGCACACGCACGAGCAGTGGCTCGCTCTGACACGGCCGATGCTGCGCCGGATCGAGGACGAACGGGGCGTGGCCTACATCCCGCACTACGATCCGAAGATCGCCGTGCCTTTCCATGCGGCCACGCCCGAGATGGCAGCGGCCGCGCAGGCCCTGCTGTGGCAGCGCTATGACAGCCTGCGCACCCGCACGCTGGTGATCCGCGGCGCGCAGTCGGACCTGCTCACGGCGCAGACGGCGCAGGCGATGGCCGAGCGCGGGCCGCGGGCAACCGTGGTGGAGTTCGAAGGCGTGGGCCATGCACCCACGCTGGTGGATCCGGCCCAGGTGGCCGTGGTCCGGGAGTTTCTGACGACAGCATGAAGACGATGTCCCAGGACGCGGCCGAGGTGGCCGCGCCCATCGTGCAACTGGCCGGCGAGATGGACTCGCCCGCGGCGGCTGCTTCGCTGCGCGGGCCCGGCATGGCCGAGGCCCTGGCCCAGGAGACGGCGCGCCTGGAGCGCGCGCGCGCCTTTGCCGAACCCCTGTTGGCCGGCCAGCGGCTCGACACCGGCGAGGATGCGCTGGACCACGCCGCCGGCGTGGCCTCGATCCTGCGCTCCATCGGCGCCTCGCCCTCGCTGCTCGCGGCGGTCTACCTCGTCTACGTGGGCGAATATCTGAACAAGCCCGAGGAGGTGATCGGCAAGGCCTTCGGTGCATCGTATGCCAGCCTGGTGGCGGCCACGCGCAAGCTGGTGCAGATCCAGCGCAACGCCCGCGACGCCCTGATCGACGAGGAGATGCGCGCCGAGCAGACCGAGCGTGTGCGCAAGATGCTGCTGGCGTTCTCGCGCGACCTGCGTGTGGTGCTGGTCCGCCTGGCCTCGCGCCTGCAGACGCTGCGCTATTACGCCCAATCCAAACGCGAATGTCCGCTGGTGCTGGCGCGCGAATCGCTGCACGTGTTCGCGCCGCTGGCCAACCGCCTGGGCATCTGGCAGATCAAATGGGAGCTCGAGGATCTGTCTTTCCGCTTCCTCGAACCCGAGCAGTACAAGGCGATTGCCCGACAGCTCGACGAAAAGCGTATCGAGCGCGAGCAGGTCGTGGAGCAGGCCCGTCAGCGCCTGAGCGCCCAATTGCGTGAGCACGGCATCGCCGCACAGGTGCAAGGCCGGCCCAAGCACATCTACAGCATCTGGAAGAAGATGCGGGGCAAGCAGCTCGACTTCGACCACGTCTACGACCTGCGGGCCCTGCGTGTCATCGTGCCCGGCGTGCCCGATTGCTACGCCGCACTCAGCCTGGTCCATGAGCTCTACCGGCCGCTGCCTGAGGAGTTCGACGACTACATCGCCAAACCCAAGCCCAACGGCTACCAGTCGCTGCACACCGTGGTCTACGACGAACAAGGGCGCAGCCTGGAGATCCAGATCCGCACGCAGGCGATGCACGAGCATGCCGAGCACGGCGTGGCGGCCCACTGGGCCTACAAGGAGGCCGGTACCCGCGGCTATGCGGGCGTGAGCGCGGCCGGCGATTTCGAAGCCCAGGTGGCCGAGGCCCGCAAGGCCGTGCTGCGCCAGTTGCTGGCCTGGGAGCGCGATTTCGTTGGCCAGGCCACGCAGACCTCGGGCGCGGTCTTCGACGACCGCATCTATGTCTTCACGCCGCAGGCAGCCATCGTGGAGCTGCCCGCCGGTGCCACGCCGGTGGACTTCGCCTACACCGTGCACACCGACCTGGGCCACCGCTGTCGCGGCGCCCGGGTCGATGGCGCCATGGTGCCGCTGAACACGCCCCTGCGAAGCGGCCAGACCGTCGAAGTGGTGGCGGCCAAGGAAGGTGGCCCGTCGATGGATTGGCTCAACCCCGAGCTGGGCTACCTGCGCAGCGCGCGGGCCAAGGCCAAGGTGCGGGCCTGGTTCAACGCCCTGGCCCAGCAGCAGACCATCGCCCGCGGACGCGAGCTGGTGGAAAAGCTTCTCCAGCGGGAGGGGCGCACTGCGATCAAGCTCGAGGACCTGGCCACGCAACTGGGCTTTCGCAATGCCGATGCCCTGTTCGACGTGGTCGGCAAGGACGAGTACTCGCTGCGCCACATCGAGAACCTGTTGCGTCCGTCCGATCCCGCAACGACGGCCGATGACCAGATTGCCCTGCGCAAGCCACGCAGCGACTCCGGCAGCGGCAAGGGCGGTGTGCTCGTGGTGGGCGTGGAGTCCTTGCTGACCACGCTGGCACGCTGCTGCAAGCCCGCACCGCCCGACGCGATCGGTGGCTACGTCACCAAGGGCAAAGGGGTGGCGGTGCACCGCGCCGACTGCTCGACCTTCCGCCAGATTGCCGGGCGTCACCCGGAGCGGGTGATCGCGGTGACCTGGGGCCAACCCACTGGCGACAGGATCCCAGTCTATCCGGTGGACGTGGCGGTCGAGGCCATCGACCGTCAGGGGCTGCTGCGCGACATCTCCGAAGTGTTCGCCAAGGAGAAGATGAACGTCATCGGCGTGAACACCCAGACCGTGCGCGGCACGGCGTGGATGACCTTCACCGTGGAGGTGGCCGATTCCGCGCGCCTGGCCCAGGTGCTGGGCGTGGTGGCCCAGGTCCCGGGCGTGCGGCAGGCCAGGCGCCGCTGACCTTGCCAAAAAACATGCTATAGTGTCGAGCTTCTTAGGCGCGTAGCTCAGCTGGTTAGAGCACCACCTTGACATGGTGGGGGTCGTTGGTTCGAGTCCAATCGCGCCTACCAGACACAGAACCCGGTCAGTCGTTGAGATTCAACGGCTTTCCGGGTTTTTCGTTTTTCGCCACAACTGCTCGGGGAACTTCCAGGCCAATATCGGCTGTGCCTCCTGCGTGCGAGCGCGCCAGCTTGTCACGCTCGCTACCGCCGTCCGCGCCGGGGATCCAGCGAGCATAGGTGTCCAGCAGCATTCTTCAGGCTGTGACCCGTCTGGGAAGCGATGTATGCCGGGTTGCCGCCTGCCATGAGGGCAGTAGTGCAGTCGGTGTGGCCGGTGGCGTAGGTTCGGCCCGTGGCCGGGCAGGTACTCATGGACCCGGCGACCGTGCAGCTGATTGAACGAGACAATGCGCTGCCGGAGCTGGCCGTGCTTGGCGCTTATCGGGTTCGCGGACGCGAGATCTTCGTCAAGCTGGCCTACCGTTGGACAGGCAAGGCATGGGATGGGTGGTCGGCGTTTGCGCCAGACGCGAAGCATTGGGCCGGTTATGTCTCAGAGGGCGTGCCCATCTGGCGCAGAAGGTAAAAAACCCAGCGCGTCCGCACGCCTGGGTTCGTGGCCGGGTCTGGTTCGTTTGCGGAAACATCGCCCCCGACCGGCTTGCGCAGTATAGCGTGACTGCGACTACACAAGTCATGGCTTCAGAGATGAAGGGAGCCCCGGGACGGCCGTCCTTCTGCCTGGCATCTCGAATGCACCTCCACCGCATGTATGCCAGATCGCAAGCGCAAGGACAGCCTTCGCGGCAGACAGCGACGACTACCTGTACAACAAACGGGACGAACTCTTGCGGAGGACAGCTTGGGTTCGGTGGGTGGAGATGTGATGAGCGCCGGCGGTAACCCTCACCCCAAGACGTCACTCGAATGACGTTAATCCGCCCGCATAAAGACGCCTTGTTACACGGCCTCAGTGTAGCGGGTCTCCTGCTTGGCAGCCAAGCCAAGGCTCCCATCGCCAGGCGTGAACCCGTTCCCGCTGCCTCAGCCTGAGCGCATCGCCACCATGCGCGCATGCAACCTCAGGTCCTCTCGATCACGTTTGCCGCCCGGGCCCAGCCCGATGCGCCGCGCCGGTTCTCCGGCGTGGCTTACTCCGGCGGGGTGATCCCGTAAGCTCCCCCCAAACGTAGACAGCTGAAACTGGAGAATGCGTCCTCGACAAGAAAGACTGGGAGCGGTGGGTGAGGGAAGTCAGCGCAGCAGCCGGCCGATGAGGGCCGCCGCAACGCCAAAGACCAGCGCTGCGCCCACCAGCAAGACAGGAACGGCCAGCAGCCACCCGGCCAGCCAACCCAGCGACGGGAACCACAGGGCCAGCACCAAACCCGCGCCAAACATCAGAGCCAGCGCTGGGCTCAGGGCCAGCAAGGGATCGAAGCGTTTGGGATGACCGAGCATGCTAAAACGGTAGCAAGGCTGAAGATCCAGATCAAGCTCGACAGCGCGGGCCGCATCGGCGCGCTTTGCCGACCTCGGCCGCATCAGCGGGGAGCTCAGGAGCCGCCTGGCCCAAGTCGGCGAGCAGATTGCCACCGCTTGCTGGATGCGATCGTGTCCCGCCGCGTGGTGTAGGTCCACAGCCCGGAAGGGCCGAGACGCACACGGGTCTCAGCGCTGCACAGCAGACAGCCGAGGCTGAGCAGTATCTTTGTAGCCAGTGTGCGCGGGGGAAGCCCATGTAGGCCAGCACTTCGTGCTCGGCGCTGGCCATGAGCGCGCCGATCTTGGGGAACTTGCCGCGCACTGAAGGACGTACACCACTTCCTGGGACGCCAGCCCGATCGCGCCTACCAGACACACGAGGTCCCGTTGGGTGATTCCGCGGGGCTTTGCTATTCGTCACGGGTGCGCCGTGGGGCGTGGCGAGTTGCGCACACACTCGTGCATACCGTGGGGAAACCCCCCTGCGGGCAGCGCCGGCCAGCCCCCTAGAATGATCTTTTACAGTGCACCGTCGTGCACCTGCCCGGTTGTTGGAGAACCCCATGGCACAGGCCAAACGTGGCGCCGCGTCTGCTGCGGGCGCTGGCGCCGCCCCGCAGTTGCGCACCCTCAAGAAGTATCCGAACCGCCGCCTGTACGACACGGCCACGAGCAGCTACATCACGCTGGCCGACGTGAAGAAGATGGTGCTGGCCGGCGAGGATTTCGTCGTGCGCGACGCCAAGACCAACGAGGACCTCACCCGCAGCATCCTGCTGCAGATCATCCTCGAGGAGGAAAGCGGCGGGGTGCCCATGTTCTCGACCCACATGCTGGCCGACATCATCCGCTTCTACGGCAACGCGATGCAAGGGCTGATGGGAGCCTACCTGGAGAAGAACATCCAGGCCTTCGTCGAGATGCAAAAACGCTTTGCCGAACAGTCACGCGGCATGGTCGAGGGCAAGGGCTTCTCGCCGGAGATGTGGACCCAGTTCATGAGCGTGCAGGCCCCCATGATGCAGGGGCTGATGAGCAACTACCTCGAGCAGTCGAAGAACATCTTCGTGCAGATGCAAGAGCAGATGCAGAAACAGGCCGAGACGCTGATGCCGCCGGGCTTTCCCGGCTTTGGGCCGCCCAAGCGCTGAACCCCGGGCGCGGCCGGGGCGGATCGGCGAAAATCCGTTCATGACGCAAGAATCCCTCGTGGTGGACGCCGCCGCCTCCCCCCCCAAGATCGGTTTCGTCAGCCTGGGCTGCCCCAAGGCGCTGACGGATTCCGAGCTCATCCTCACCCAACTGCGCGCCGAAGGCTACGAAACCTCCAAGACCTTCCAAGGCGCCGATCTGGTGATCGTCAACACCTGCGGCTTCATCGACGACGCCGTGAAGGAAAGCCTCGACACCATCGGCGAGGCCCTGGCCGAGAACGGCAAAGTCATCGTCACCGGCTGCCTGGGCGCCCGCGCAGGGGAGGGGGGCGGCAACCTGGTGAAAGAGGTGCATCCGAAGGTGCTGGCCGTCACCGGCCCGCATGCCACGCAGGAGGTGATGGATGCCGTGCACCAACACGTGCCCAAGCCCCACGACCCCTTCGTCGACCTGGTGCCTCCAACCGGCATCAAGCTCACGCCCAGGCACTACGCCTACCTGAAGATCAGCGAGGGCTGCAACCACCGCTGCACCTTCTGCATCATCCCCAGCATGCGCGGTGATCTGGTCTCGCGGCCCATCGGCGATGTGCTGGGCGAGGCCCGCCGCTTGTTCGAAGCGGGCGTGAAAGAGCTGCTGGTGATCAGCCAGGACACCAGCGCCTATGGCGTGGACGTGAAGTACCGCACCGGCTTCTGGGACGGCAAACCCGTGCGCACGCGCATGCTCGAACTTGTCCAGGCCCTGGGCGACTTGGCCGCCGCGCACGGCGCCTGGGTGCGGCTGCACTATGTCTATCCCTATCCGCACGTCGACGAGATCGTGCCCCTGATGGCCGAGGGTCGCATCCTGCCGTATCTGGACGTTCCCTTCCAGCATGCGCACCCTGACGTGCTCAAGCGCATGAAGCGCCCGGCCAGCGGCGAGAAAAACCTCGAGCGCATCCGGCGCTGGCGCGAGATCTGTCCCGAGATCGTGATCCGTTCGACCTTCATCGCCGGCTTTCCTGGCGAGACCGAGGCCGAGTTCGAGACCCTGCTCGACTTCATCCGCGAAGCGCAGATCGACCGCGCGGGCTGCTTTGCCTATTCCCCGGTGGAAGGCGCCGCGGCCAACGAGTTGCCCGGAGCGTTGCCGCAGGCCGTGCGCGAGGAACGGCGCGCCCACTTCATGGCCGTGGCCGAAGCCGTGTCCACTGCCAAGCTGCAGCAGCGCGTGGGCGCCACGATGCAGGTGCTGGTGGATGCCGCGCCCGCCATGGGCCGCAAGGGCGGCATCGGCCGCAGCTATGCCGACGCCCCCGAGATCGACGGCACGGTGCGCCTGCTGCCGCCCGAGAAGGCCTCGCGCACGCTCAAGGTGGGTGAGTTCACCCGGGCCCGCATCGTCGGCACGCAGGGCCACGACCTGATCGGACTGCCGGTCTGACCTGCGGCTTGGGGTATGGTCACGGGCATGAAGATCCTGCTGCTGACCCACCCGCTGCCTGCCGACCCCTATCTCGACGCCTTGCGCCGCCGTCGCCCGACCGACGAGCTCGTGGTCTGGTCGCGCGATCTGCCCGTGGCCCGCTGGGCCGACGCCGAGGTGGTGCTCGGCTGGCGGTTCCCAGCTGGTGTGGCCAACGCGCTGCCACGCCTGCGCTGGGTCTGTTCGGTGGCCGCTGGCGTGGAAAAACTGCTGGTGAGCGAGCTGCCGGCGGCCGTGCCGGTCTCGCGCATCGTCGACCCGGATCAGGCGCTGGGCATCGCCCAATATGTCACGGCCATGGCTCTGCGCTTCGCGCGCGAGCTGCCGCGTTATGACGTGCAGCAACGCGAGCGCCTCTGGAAGCGCCACCCGATGGCCGCGGCCCACCACCGCGTGTGCGTGCTGGGGCAGGGCGCCACGGGGCAGGAGATCTCGCGCATGCTGGCCGCCTGCGGCTTCGACGTGCAGGGCTGGCGGCGAAGCCAGGGCCGATCGCTGCACGAAGCCCTGCGCGAGGCGCAGATCGTCGTGTGTGCCCTGCCGCTCACGCCCGAGACCACCGGCCTGATCGACCGCGAGGCGCTGGCGTCGATGCCACGCGGGGGCGCACTGATCAACATCGCCCGGGGCGCGCACGTGGTCGAGGACGATCTCGTGGCGGCGTTGCGCAGCGGGCACCTGGCCTTCGCCGCGCTGGACGTGCAGGTGAACGAACCGCTGCCGCCCGAATCGCCCCTGTGGGACGCGCCGAACCTCGTGATCACGCCGCACATCGCGGCGCAGTCCTCGGTGGCGACCATCATCGCCCAGTTCGTCGAAGGCTTGGAGGCTCTGGAGGCCGGCCGGCCCTTGCCTCGCCCCGTGGATCGCCAACTCGGTTACTGACACCCCCACCCATGACCTCCCGCCCGCCCCGCCTGAGCACGCAGCTCATCCACCATCCCTACCGGCCGCCATCGGAGTTCGATGCGACGGTGCCGGGCGTGTACAAGGCCTCGTCGGTGTTCTTCCCCAACGTGGCAGCCCTGCGCCAGCGGCGCTGGGACGACAAGAGCGCCTACACCTACGGCCTGCACGGCACGCCCACCACCTTCATGCTGGAGGAGCGCCTGGCCACGCTCGAAGGTGCCCGCCACGTGCTGCTGGCGCCCAGCGGCCTGTCGGCCATCACCACGGTGGATATCGCGCTGCTGCGCCAGGGGGACAGGGTGGTGCTGCCCGACAACGTTTACGGGCCCAGCCTGAACTTCGTCGAGCACGAGCTCGCCCACTGGGGCATCGAGCACCGGCTCTACGACCCGATGGACGCGGCCTCGCTCGCCGCCGCACTGTCGCCCGAGGTGAAGCTGGTGTGGTTGGAGGCGCCCGGATCGGTGACGCTGGAGTTCCCCGACCTGCGCACCCTGGTGCGCACGGTGCGCGAGAAGGCGCCGCAGGCCGTGGTGGCGCTGGACAACACCTGGGGCGCGGGCCTGGCCTTTGCGCCCTTCGATCTGGGCGAGGGCCTGGGCGTGGACCTCACGGTGCATGCCTTGACCAAATACCCCTCGGGCGGCGGCGATGTGCTGATGGGCTCGATTGCCTGCCGCGACCCCGCGTTGTACCAGACCCTGGCCTGGGCCCACAGCCGCCTGGGTCTGGGCGTGGGCCTGAATGATGTGGAAGCCGTGCTGCGTTCGCTGCCTTCGCTGGAGCTGCGCTATCACGCCCAGGACCGTGCGGCACGGCGCATTGCGCAGTGGTGCAGCGCTCAGCCCGAGTTCGTGCGTGTGCTGCACCCGGCCACGCCGGGCTCGCCGGGCCATGAGCATTGGCAGTCGTTGTGTTCGGCTGCGGCCGGGCTGCTGACGGTGGAGCTGGACCCGCGCTTCACGCCGGCGCAGGGGGATGCTTTCGTGGATGCGCTGAGGGTGTTTCGCATCGCCTGGTCGTGGGGCGGGCCGGTGAGTCTGGCGGTGCCCTATCACGCCTCGCGCATGCGGCGCCTGCCCACGCCCTACCAGGGCACGCTGGTGCGCCTGTGCATCGGCCTGGAAGCCGTGGACGACCTGATCGCCGACCTGGCGCAGGCGAAGGACTCAGTCCTTCGGGCCGGATGAGACCTTGTGCCGCATCAGGCGGCCTTTCTCTCTTTCCCAATCGCGCTTCTTCTCGGTTTCGCGCTTGTCATGCAACTGCTTGCCCTTGGCCAGCGCGATCTCGGCCTTCACCAGGCCGCCCTTGTAGTGCAGGTTGAGCGGCACCAGGGTGTAGCCCTTTTGCTCGACTTTCCCGATGAGCCGCCGGATCTGGTCCTTGTGCATCAGCAGCTTCTTGGTGCGGTCGGCCTCGGGGCGCACGTGGGTGGAGGCGGTGCGCAGGGCGTTGATACGGCAGCCGATCAGGTAGAGCTCGCCATCCTTGATGACGACGTAGCCGTCAGTGAGCTGCACCTGGCCGGCACGGATGGCCTTGACCTCCCAGCCGGACAGCACGATGCCCGCCTCGAATCGTTCTTCGATGAGGTAGTTGAAGTGGGCCTTGCGGTTTTCGGCGATGGTCATGACAGCGAAGGTGGGGGCACGGGGTCTCACTACAATCCCGGCATTGTATGAAGCACGTCAAGAAGTCCGTCCTGCTGTGGTACTCGCCGCGCGAGATGTACGACCTCGTCACCGGCGTGGCGCAGTATCCGGCCTTTCTGCCCTGGTGCGAGAAGGCGGAGATCCTGTCCGAGACCGAGCACGAAATGACGGCACGCCTGACGCTGCGTTACGCCGGCCTGCATCACGCCTTCACCACGCGCAACACCCATCAGGCGCCCGAGCTGGTGGTGGTCGAACTCGTGGACGGGCCCTTTTCGGAGTTGGCCGGCGAATGGCGCTTCCTGCCCCTGGGCAGTGGCCCATCCGGGCCTGCGGCCTGCAAGGTCGAGCTCGATCTGCGCTACGCCTTTGCCAGCACGGCGCTGCAGGCTCTGGTGAGCCCGGTGTTCGACCGCATCGCCAACACCCTCGTCGACTCTTTCGTGCGGCGGGCCGAGCAGGTTTACGGAGCGCGCTGAGGTGAGGGTCGAGGTGGTCTATGCCCGTGCCCCCCACGCCGTGGAACGGGTGATGCTCGACCTGCCCGAAGGCGCCACCGTGCGCCAGGCCTTGCAGGCCAGCGGCCTGCTGGAGCGCCATGACGGGCTGCTCGATCCCGTCCGACACCGCGTCGGGGTGTGGGGGCGCCTGGTCGGGCTGGACGATGCCCTGCGCGAGCGTGACCGGGTCGAGGTCTACCGCCCGCTCACGGTCGATCCGAAGGAAGCCCGGCGGCTGCGCTACCGCAAGCAGGCCCCCAAGCTTCGGAACGCCAAAGGCCGCCGCTCAACGCCGGCCTGATCAGTCGCAGTTGGCGGCGATGATCTCGCGGGTACGGGCCGCTTCCGCGGCACGGGCCTCATCCCCGAGAAACTCCCGCTCGCCTTTGGCATTGGTGCGCGCGATACGCACCCCGCTGTCGAGCGTCTGCATGTAGCTGCGAGCCCGGGTGCAGTTCTCGGCGCGCACCTGGGCCATGCGCTCCTTCTCGGCGCGTGCCTTGGCCTCGCGGTCCTGTTCTTCCTGCCGACGACGGGCCTCGAGGTCCTTGTCCACGCCGGCAGGGGATGCGGCCGGCGCCGGCGCGGCGGCGGCCTCTGCCGGCGGGGGCGCGATGCTGCGGGCATTCGAAGGGCGCTGCAGGATGTCGCGCTCCGGCACCGAGGCGGGCGGGGGACGGTCGCTGTACTGCACCTTGCCGGCGCTGTCCTTCCACTTCCACTGCGCCGCCGCCGGCAAGGCCGACGCCAGCCCCAGGGCCAGCGCAAGCCCGGCCCGCAGCACGAAAGACGTGGAATTTTTCATGTGGGCAAGTGTAGCCCTGGGCCGCGCCGCCGCCGCATGCCGGCGGCGCACACGGGCCGCGGTTCGTGACGGATCGCACATCCTGCAGCCGGCACGGTGGGGCCCTCCCACACGGCAAGAGGGAAAAGGGGGTTCCGTATAATCATGTTTTGCGTCTGGAGTTTTCCTCATGCGCCTCCTCGGTAAAGCGCTCACCTTCGACGATGTGTTGTTGGTGCCGGCGTTCTCCCAAGTCCTCCCGCGCGACACCTCACTCGCGACCCGTCTGACCCGCAACGTCACCCTGAACCTGCCGCTGGTGTCCGCTGCCATGGACACCGTCACCGAGTCGCGGCTGGCGATCGCCATCGCCCAGGAAGGCGGCTGCGGCATCATCCACAAGAACCTTTCGCCGCGCGAGCAGGCTGCCGAGGTGGCGAAGGTCAAGCGCTATGAATCGGGCGTGCTGCGCGATCCGATCACCATTTCGCCCGACACCACGGTGCGCCAGGTCAAGGCCCTATCCGACCAGCACGGCGTCTCGGGCTTCCCGGTGCTCGAGGGCAAGACCGTGGTGGGCATCGTCACCGGGCGCGACCTGCGCTTCGAGACTCGCATGGATGCGCCGGTGCGCGAGATCATGACGCCGCGCGAGCGGCTCGTCACGGTGAAGGAGGGCGCTTCGCTCGAAGAAGGCAAGGCCCTCATGCACAAGCACAAGCTCGAACGCGTGCTGGTGGTGAACGACGCCTTCGAGCTGCGCGGCCTGATGACGGTGAAGGACATCACCAAGCAGACCAATTTCCCCAACGCCGCGCGCGATTCCCAAGGCAAGCTGCGCGTGGGCGCAGCCGTGGGCGTGGGCGAAGGCACGGAAGAGCGCGTGGAACTGCTGGTCAAGGCCGGTGTGGACGTCATCGTGGTGGACACGGCCCATGGCCACAGCGCCGGCGTCATCGAGCGCGTGCGCTGGGTCAAGAAGAACTTCCCCGGCGTGGACGTGATCGGCGGCAACATCGCCACCGGCGCGGCCGCCCTGGCCCTGGTGGAAGCCGGGGCGGATGCGGTGAAGGTCGGCATCGGCCCCGGCTCGATCTGCACCACCCGCATCGTGGCCGGCGTGGGCGTGCCGCAAATCACCGCGATCGACAACGTGGCCAGTGCGCTGCACGGTTCGGGCGTGCCGCTCATTGCCGACGGGGGGATCCGTTACTCGGGCGACATCGCCAAGGCCATCGCCGCGGGTGCCAGCACCGTGATGATGGGGGGCATGTTCGCGGGCACGGAAGAGGCGCCCGGTGAGGTCATCCTCTACCAAGGCCGCAGCTACAAGAGCTACCGCGGCATGGGCTCGATCGGCGCGATGAAGGCCGGCTCGGCCGACCGCTACTTCCAGGAAAATGACGAGACCACCAACCCCAACGCCGACAAGCTCGTGCCCGAGGGCATCGAGGGGCGCGTGCCCTACAAGGGCTCGGTGGTGGCCATCCTGTACCAGATGGCCGGCGGCTTGCGCGCGGCGATGGGCTACTGCGGTTGCGCCACCATCGAGGAGATGCGCAGCAAGGCCGAGTTCGTCGAGATCACCGCGGCCGGCATCCGCGAAAGCCATGTCCACGACGTGCAGATCACCAAGGAAGCCCCGAACTACCGGGTCGAGTGATCGGCGCCACAAACTCACACAGGCAGCACCGGGTGCTGCCTTTTTTCCTTTTCAGTACAGGCCCGAACCGTGCAGCACGACAAGATCCTCATCCTCGATTTCGGCTCTCAGGTCACCCAACTGATCGCCCGGCGCGTGCGCGAAGCTCACGTCTACTGCGAAATCCACCCCAACGACGTCTCGGATGACTTCATCCGCCGCTTCGCACCCAAGGGCATCATCCTGTCGGGCAGCCACGCCAGCACCTACGAAGACCATGAGCTGCGCGCCCCGCAGGCGGTGTGGGACCTGGGCGTGCCGGTGCTGGGCATCTGCTACGGCATGCAGACCATGGCGGTGCAGCTGGGCGGCAAGGTCGAGTGGAGCGACCAGCGCGAGTTCGGCTATGCCGAAGTGCGCGCGCGGGGCCACACCCGGCTGCTCAACGGCATCGAGGACTTCCGCACCGCCGACGGCTACGGCATGCTGCAGGTGTGGATGAGCCACGGCGACAAGGTCACCGAGCTGCCCCCGGGCTTCAAGCTGATGGCCTCCACGCCCAGTTGCCCCATTGCGGCAATGGCCGACGAGACGCGGGGCTACTACGGGGTGCAGTTCCATCCCGAGGTCACGCACACCGTGCAGGGCAAGGCCATCCTGACCCGTTTCGTGCGCGACATCTGCGGCGCCCGGGCCGACTGGATCATGGGCGACTACATCGAGGAGGCTGTGGCGCGCATCCGCGAGCAGGTGGGCGACGAGGAGGTCATCCTCGGCCTGTCGGGCGGGGTCGATTCCAGCGTGGCTGCCGCGCTCATCCACCGTGCCATTGGCGACCAGCTCACCTGCGTGTTCGTCGACCACGGCCTGCTGCGCCTGAACGAAGGCGATATGGTGATGGACATGTTCGCGGGCAAGCTGCACGCCCGCGTGGTGCGCGTCGATGCGAGTGATCTGTTCCTGGGCAAGCTGGCGGGCGTCAGTGACCCCGAGGCCAAGCGCAAGATCATCGGCGGCCTGTTCGTCGATGTGTTCAAGGCCGAGGCCGCGAAGATCAAGGAAACCCACGCCCGCCACGTGGCCTGGCTCGCGCAAGGCACCATCTACCCCGACGTGATCGAATCCGGTGGCGCCAAGACCAAGAAAGCCGTCACCATCAAGAGCCACCACAACGTGGGCGGCCTGCCCGAGCAATTGGGCTTGAAGCTCTTGGAGCCGCTGCGCGAACTCTTCAAGGACGAGGTGCGTGAACTGGGCGTGGCCCTGGGCCTGCCGCCCGAGATGGTTTACCGCCACCCCTTCCCGGGCCCCGGCCTGGGCGTGCGGATCCTGGGAGAGGTGAAGAAGGACTACGCCGACTTGCTGCGCCGGGCCGACGCCATCTTCATCGAGGAGCTGCGCAACACCAAAGATGAGGCCACCGGCAAGAGCTGGTACGAGCTCACCAGCCAGGCTTTTGCCGTCTTCCTGCCGGTCAAGAGCGTGGGCGTGATGGGCGACGGCCGCACCTACGACTACGTGGTGGCCCTGCGCGCCGTGCAGACCAGCGACTTCATGACGGCCGACTGGGCCGAATTGCCCTATAGCCTGCTCAAGCGCGTGTCGGGCCGCATCATCAACGAGGTGCGTGGCATCAACCGCGTGACCTACGACGTGAGCTCGAAGCCTCCGGCGACGATCGAGTGGGAGTGAAGTGGGCGGCCGCCTGTCGACGACGAAGAATTCGGCCCTGATCTGATCTGGCATGCGGCCCTGGGGCTGCAGCGTATCGGGTGTTTGTCCCGCCCGATGGGGAACCTGTGAGCTGGGTGGTGACACTAAGGCTCCTCAAGGAGAACCCTATGACCGCTGACGAAACCCGGGCGATCGTGACGATCAGCTTATTGGCAGCGTTTGCCGATGGCAGCAAGCACGAGCGCGAGCGCGCCGAGATCCGGCGCATTGCCGAGGGACTGGCGGGCGACGACGGCATCCACGTGCCCACGCTCGTGCAGGACGTGCTGATGAAGCGCGTGTCATTGGCCTCTGCTGTTGCGTCCTTGTCCAGCGCTGAATCGAGGCAGCTCGCTTACGAGATGGCCGTGGGCGTGTGCGACGCCGACGGGGCCCAGTCGAGCGTGGAGCAGGCCTTCCTGGCCGATCTGGCCCGGGCTCTGGGCCTGGAGGCGGGCGTGGCCGCCACCATTTCACAGCAGGCCGAAGCCTTGGCGACCGTGCCGATGAGCGCACCCGCGCCTGCGCCGGCGCCGGCTGGCGCGGCAGCAACGGCCCGACCGTCCGTGAACGAGGCCGAACTCGACGCGGCCATCCTGAACGCGGCCATCCTCAATGGCGCGCTGGAATTGCTGCCGGAGTCGATCTCGACCTTGGCCATCATCCCGCTGCAGATGAAGCTTGTGTACCGCATCGGCAAGGCCTATGGCTACGAGCTGGATCGTGGGCATGTCAAGGACTTCCTGGCCACCGCCGGCGTGGGCCTGACCTCGCAGTACCTTGAGCAGGCCGGGCGCAAGCTGATCGGCGGCCTGCTGGGCTCGGTGGGCGGCGGGCTGCTGCGCGGCCTGGGCAAGCAGGCGGTCAGCTCGGGCATGAGCTTCGCGGCGACCTATGCGCTGGGCCATGTGGCCAAGCGCTACTACGCCGGCGGGCGGGCGCTGTCCGCACAGATGCTCAAGGACGCCTATGCTGGGATGACGCGCGAGGCCCAGGGTCTGCAGGCGCGTTACCTGCCGCAAATGCAGGAACGGGCACGCACGCTGGACGCCGCGCAGGTGATGAATCTCGTCCGCCAGGGTTGAGCATGGCGGGCACGCCGTCCCCGCCTTCGCCTCGGGGCGGCGACAATTTGTTCTTTGCCCTGCTGCCGGACGAGCAGGCGCAGGTTGGGATCCAGGCCGTGGTTGACCATCTGATGCGTCGGGGGGTGTTCCACCGCCGCCCGGTGCCGAGGCACTGCTGGCACATCACGCTGCTTTACATCGGTCGCTTCGATGGGCTGCCGGCCGAAGTGATCGAGGCGGCCGGCGTCGCGGCCCAGCGTGTCGTGATGGAGCCTTTGCGCATTTGCCTGGACCGGCTGTTGAGCTTCGACGGCCGGCCCGGCTATCACCCCCTGGTGCTGTGCCCGAGCCGGGACAATGCACCGCTGCGGCGTCTGCACGTGGCGCTGGCCGGGCATGGACGGCGGCTGGGGTTGGTGCGCCATCCCGGGTCTTTCACGCCCCACCTCACGCTCGGCCGCGAACCGGTGCATCTGCTGCCCGAGGACGTGGCGCCCATCTGCTGGCAGGCGCGGGATTTCGTCCTGGTGCACAGCCTGGCCGGGCTGCGCCGTCACGTCGTGCTTGGGCGCTGGGGGGGCTGAGTGCAGTGTCTGAGGCAACGACGGGACCCCTGCCGGGGTGAGCCCTGCGCCGGATCGTGCTAGAAACAGGGCTTTGCAAGAATCCGTCCCGTCGATGCGTGTCCTTTTCAGTCTCGCCGCCGTGCTGGCCGTTCTGGCCCTCGTGGCCGTGTTGGCGAAGAAATCGCTGACCCAGGTGGCGCTGCCTGCCTCGCCCGCCGCCGAGACGCCTGCGTCCGCGGCCCCCCGGGGCACCCCGTCGCAGCAGCTCCAGCAGTTCCGCCAGGGGCTGGATCAGGCCCTGCAGCAGCCCGCGCGCAAGGTGGATGAATGAGCGAGGAGCAGCGTCTGCAGGACGAGTACGCGATGCGCATCGCGCTGGACCAGGCCCACAATGCCTGGCTGGTGGGCGAAGTCCCGGTGGGTGCGGTGGTGATGCGTGAAGGCAAGGTGATCGCCACCGGCTACAACCGGCCCATCACCGAACACGATCCCACGGCGCACGCCGAGATCGTCGCGCTGCGCCATGCGGCCCAGTTGCTCGGCAACTACCGCCTGCCCGAGTGCGAGCTCTACGTCACCCTCGAACCCTGCGCGATGTGTGCGATGGCCCTGATGCATGCACGCCTCAAGCGCGTGGTCTTCGGTGCTGCCGACCCCAAGACCGGCGCGGCCGGCTCGGTGGTGGACCTCTTCGCCGAGGGCCGGCTGAATCATCACACCCAGGTTCAGGGCGGTGTACTGGCGCCGGCCTGTGGGCAGGTGCTGCGAGACTTCTTTGCCGAACGTCGTGCCGCCTACCGGCTGCGGCGCCAGCCCGAGTCATCGCAGCCTGGTCAGGATGAGCCTGCCACGGACGACGCCCCCATTCCGACCGGCGAGGTCAGCGAGTTTCCCGATCTGGAGCCCCCCCGTTGAAGTTTCATGAACACGCCCACGCCGCCCCGGCGCCCCGCAGCCTGGTGCTTTTCTCGCCCTCCGGTGTGGTGGCGCACCGTGCGGTCGCCCGCCGGGCGATGGCACGGCTGCGCCGGCTCGGTTTCGAAGTGAGCCTGGACGAGGACGCGCTGACGCGCCACCAGCGCTTTGCCGGCGATGACGACACCCGCCTGGCGGCGCTGTACCGCGTGGCCGACGGGGGCAGCGACATCGCGATGGCCCTGCGCGGTGGCTACGGCCTGACCCGGCTGCTGGACCGTCTGGACTACCGCCGCATCGGGCGCAGCGTCGAGCGCGGCACGCGTTGGGTCGGCCACAGCGACTTCACCACCCTGCAACTGGCCCTGCTGGCCCATGGGGTGGAGGGGGTGACCTATGCCGGACCGATGGCCTGCTTCGATTTCGGCGCCGAGGTGGTGGACGAGGTCACGCAGGACTGCTTCCTCGAGGCGATGCGCGGCGAGCTCGAGGCCGTGGGGTTTCGCACCGAGGCCGGTTTCGACGGGCTGGAGGTCAAGGGGCGCCTGTGGGGGGGCAACCTGTGCATGGTGAACGCCTTGCTGGGCACGCCGCACTGGCCCCGGGTCAAGGGTGGCGTCCTCTTCCTGGAGGACGTGAACGAGCATCCCTACCGGATCGAGCGCGACCTGCTGCAACTGCGCCAGGCTGGCGTGCTCGATGCGCAAAAGGCCATCGTCCTGGGGCGTTTCACCGACTTCAAGCCTTCACCGCTGGACCGGGGCTACACGCTGAAGTCGGTGGTGGCGCATGTGCGCGCCCTCACCCGCACGCCGGTGCTCACGGGATTGCCCTTCGGCCATGTGGCGACCAAGGTGACCCTGCCGGTGGGTGCCAAGGTGCAACTGGTGGTGCAGGGGCGAGATGCGCTGATCGCATGGTGAGTTTCTCCCGAGCTGCCCGCGTGGAGGAAGCCTGCGGGCTTCATGCAGAATGCGCCACATGAGATGCGTGTGGGGTCTGCTGCTGTGGTGCGTGGCGCTGCCGGTGTGGGCGGCACACGGATACGCATTGTGGGGCGACCTGAAGTACCCGGCGGGTTTTGCCCATTTCGACTACGTCAATCCCGAGGCCCCCAAGGGCGGTGAGCTGCGCCTGGTGAGCAACCTGCGCGTGTCCACCTTCGACAAGTACAACCCCTTCACCTTGCGAGGCAATGCGCCGGCCTACCTGTCGACCTTGATGTTCGAGTCGCTGCTGATCGGCTCGCTCGACGAGACGGCCAGCGGCTATGGTCTGCTGGCTGAAAGCGTGGACGTGGCCCCCGACGGCCTGAGCGCGACGTTCCGGCTGCGGCGCGAAGCCCGTTTTCACAATGGCTCGCCCGTGCTCGCCAAGGACGTCAAGCACAGCTACGACATCTTGATGGGGCCCCATACCTCGCCGGCTTACAAGACGCTGCTGGCCGATGTGGCGGGCCTGGACGTGCTGGACGAGCGCACTGTGCGCTATCGCTTCCTGCGGCCCAATCGCGAACTGCCGCTGACCGTGGGCGGCCTGCCGGTGTTCAGCCACGAATGGGGGCAGGGCAAGCCCTTCGACCAGGTGGTGATGGACACGCCCATCGGCAGCGGGCCCTACCGGATCGGCCCGGTGCGCTTCGGCAAGGACATCACCTATGTGCGCGACCCCGACTACTGGGG
This sequence comes from Caldimonas sp., assembly GCF_046289365.1. Lineage (NCBI taxonomy): Bacteria > Pseudomonadati > Pseudomonadota > Betaproteobacteria > Burkholderiales > Sphaerotilaceae > Caldimonas > Caldimonas sp. The sequence goes on from NZ_JBKBVU010000017.1 coordinate 23,673, forward strand.
GCGCCACCTGAATGTGCGCCGCGGCACGGTCAATTTCGACCGCATCACGGTGAAGATCTACAAGGACAACACCGCCCGGCTGGAGGCGCTCAAGGCCGGCGAGTTCGACATGATGCGTTTCTTCTCGGCGGGCGACTGGACGCGGCGTGTCACCGGCCGGCGCTTCGATTCGGGCGAACTGGTCAAGGGCGAGTTCCGGCACCGCCTGCCTTCGGGCTTCCAGAGCTTCGTGCTCAACACCCGGCGCGACCAGCTCAAGGACATCCGCGTGCGCGAGGCCCTGGGCTTGGCCTTCGACTACGAGTGGATGAACCGGCAGCTCTTCTACAACAGTTACCAACGGGTGACGGGTCTGTTCGGCAACACCGCCTGCCAGGCCCAGAATGAGCCTTCGCCCGAGGAGCTGGCCCTGCTCGAACCCTGGCGCGGCCGGCTGCCCTCCGCCGTGTTCGGCCCCATGTACGTGCCCCCTCGCACCGATGGCGACCATTCGCTGCGAGGCAATCTGCGTCGCGCCAAGGCCTTGCTGGCCGAGGCGGGCTGGACGGTGCAAGACGGGGTGCTGCGCAATGCGCAGGGGCAAGCCATGGTGCTGGAATATTTGGACAGCAACGAAGCCGGCGCGCGCATTGTCATGCCCTGGGCCCGCAACCTCGAGAAGCTCGGCATCCGGCTGGTCTATCGCGCGGTGGATTTCGCTCTCTTCCAGCAGCGCCTGCGGGAGTTCGACTTCGACATCATGACGATCGCCTTCCAAGGGACGCACAACCCCGGCAGCGAGTACGCCGACCTCTTCGGCAGCCAGGCAGCCCGCACGCCCGATTCGGGCAACTACGCCGGCGTGAGCCATCCGGCCGTTGATGCCCTGATCGAGCGCATGAGTGCGGCGCGCACCCAGGCCGAATTGCTGCCGGCCTGCCGTGCGCTGGACAGGGTGATCGCGCACAGCCATTACCTCATCCCCCAATGGACCGCGCCCACCCACCGCATTGCCTACAACCAATGGCGCCTGGCACGTCCGCAGACGGTGCCTCCTTACATTCAGGGCGAGGATTGGGCCATGTTCACCTGGTGGGCCAAGTAAGCCATGTGGTCGTACATCCTCAAGCGAGTGCTGCTGATGGTCCCCACGATGCTGGGGGTGCTGCTCATTACTTTCATCGTGGTGCAGTTCGTGCCCGGCGGCCCGGTGGAGCAGTACCTGGCCGAAGCCCGTGCCGCGCCCGGCACCGGCGGTGAGGGCGGGGCCTTTGCCTACCGCGGCGCCCAAGGCGTGGACCCGAAGCGGCTGGAGGAGATCAAGGCGCTCTACGGCTTCGACAAGCCCGCCCACGAACGCTTTGTGCAGATGCTCGGCCAGTTCATCCGCTTCGACCTGGGGCAGAGCTTCTTCCAAAACAAGGACGTGTGGGCATTGATCGTCGAGAAGCTGCCGGTGTCGATCAGCCTGGGAATGTGGACCTTCCTGCTCAGCTACGGTGTGGCCGTGCCGCTGGGCGTGGCCAAGGCGGTGCGTGCCGGCACGCGCTTCGACCTCGTGACCACGCTGCTCGTGCTGGTGGGCTATGCGATTCCGGGCTTCGTGCTCGGTGTGGCACTGCTGGTGATCTTTGGCGGACAGCTCCAGTGGTTCCCGCTGCGCGGCTTGACCTCGGCCAACTGGGAGGAACTGAGCTGGGGCGCACGCATCGTGGACTATCTCTGGCACATCACGCTGCCGGTCACGGCGATGGTGCTGGGCAGCTTTGCAGTGACCACGATGCTCACCAAGAACGCCTTCCTCGAAGAGATCCGCAAGCAGTACGTGCTGACCGCGCGCGCCAAGGGCCTGGGCGAGCGCCAGGTGCTGTGGAAGCATGTCTTGCGCAATGCGCTGATCCCCATCGTCACGGGCTTTCCGGCGGCTTTCGTCGGCGCCTTCTTCACCGGCGCGCTGCTGATCGAGACGCTGTTCTCCCTCGACGGCCTGGGCCTCCTGAGTTATGAGAGCGTGATCCGGCGCGACTATCCGGTGGTGCTGGGTACGCTGTACCTGTTCACATTGATCGGCCTGGTCACCAAGCTGATCAGCGATCTCTGTTACGTCTGGGTGGATCCGCGTGTCAAGTTCGACTGACCCCGTGCGCGCCGTGGCTTCGAACAGCCCCACACGGCGGGCCTGGCGGCGCTTCCGCCACAACCGGCTGGGATTCTGCAGTCTGGTGATTTTCTGCACCCTGGTCGTGCTCAGCCTCTTCGCCGAGGTGTTGTCGAATGACCGGCCGCTGCTGGTGCGCTACGAAGGCCGGTTCTACGTGCCGCTCCTGCATGACTATCCGGAAACGGTGTTCGGTGGTGACTTCGAGACGCCCACCGACTACCTGGATCCCTTCATCCGCGAGCGGCTCAACCAGGGCAGCAACTGGGCGATCTATCCGCCCAACCCCTACGGCCCGCGCACGATCAACTACTTCGCCAAGGAACCCAACCCCTCGGGCCCGTCGCGCGACAACTGGCTGGGCACCGACGACCGGGGGCGTGACATGTTGGCCCAGCTCATCTACGGTTTTCGGGTGAGCGTGCTGTTCGCGCTGGCGCTCACGGCCATCGGCGTGGTGCTGGGCGTGGTCGCCGGGGCGGTGCAGGGCTTTTTCGGCGGGCGCATCGACCTGACGATGCAGCGCCTCATCGAGATCTGGGCCTCGATGCCGGAGCTGTATCTGCTCATCATCTTCAGCGCGATGTTCTCGCCCAGCCTCGGGCTGCTGCTGGTGCTGCTGAGCCTGTTCGGCTGGATGGGGCTGTCGGACTACGTGCGTGCCGAGTTCCTGCGCAACCGGCAGATGGACTACGTGCGCTCGGCGCGTGCGCTGGGCGTGAGCAATGCCCAGATCATCTGGCGTCACATCCTGCCCAACAGCCTCACCCCGGTGGTGACCTTCCTGCCTTTCCGCATGAGTGCCGCCATCCTGGCCCTGACCTCGCTGGACTTCCTGGGCCTGGGGGTGCCAGCCGACACACCGTCGCTGGGCCAGTTGCTCAACCAGGGCAAGGCCAACATCGATGCCTGGTGGATCTCGTTGGCCACCTTTGGCGTGCTGGTGCTGACCCTGCTGCTGCTGACCTTCATGGGCGATGCGCTGCGCAATGCCCTGGATCCGCGTGTGCCCGACCCGCCGCAACCGCAGCCCACACCCCCGGCAACGACCGCCCCCAAGGAGGCCCAGGCATGAGCGGGATGCTGCTGGAAGCGCGCGGCCTGCGCGTGAGCTTTGGCGGCAAGGCAGTGGTGCACGGCGTGGACCTGCACGTCAAGCCAGGCGAGAAGCTGGCGCTCGTGGGTGAGTCCGGCTCGGGCAAGACCGTCACGGCCCTGAGCCTGCTGCGTCTGCTGCCGTCGGCCCAGGTGGAGGGCCAGGCCTGGCTGCAAGGCGATGGCGGCCAGCGGCGCGACCTGCTCGCCCTGAGCGAGCGCGAGCTCAGGGGGGTGCGCGGCCAGGAGGTGGCCGTGATCTTCCAGGAGCCGATGACGGCCCTGAACCCGCTCTACACCGTGGGCGATCAGATCGTCGAGGTGCTGCAGCTCAAAAAGGGCCTCCCCCCGGCTGAGGCGTGGGAGCGGGCCGTGCAATTGCTGGCCGACACCGGCATCCCCGAGCCCGAACGCCGTGCGCGTGCCTACCCGCACCAGCTCTCGGGCGGCCAGCGCCAGCGCGCGATGATCGCGATGGCGCTGGCGGGCGAGCCCCGCCTGCTGTTGGCCGACGAGCCCACCACCGCGCTGGATGTGACCCTGCGCGGCCAGATCCTGGATCTGCTGAACGAACTGCAGCGCCGTCGCGGCATGGCGGTGCTGATGATCACGCACGACCTCCATCTGGTGCGCCGCTTCGCCGACCGGGTGGCCGTGATGGAGAACGGCCACCTCGTCGAGGAGGGCGCGGTGGCCGAGGTGTTCAGCCGGCCCCGGCATCCCTACACCCGCAAGCTCATCGACAGCCGGCCCGAGCGCGACGTCGTCGATGCGGTGGCCGCGCCACTTTCGCAGGACGGGCTGCTGCACACCCGCGACCTCCGGGTGGTCTACTCCATCCCACGGCCTGGCTTGCGGGGCTGGTTCGGCCGCGGCGAGTTCGTGGCGGTCAAGGGTGCGAGCCTGATGCTTGCGCCGCGGCAGACGCTGGGGGTGATCGGCGAATCGGGGTCGGGCAAATCCACCCTGGCCCTGGCGGTGCTGGGGCTGCTGCCCAGCGGGGGTGAACTGCGTCTGGCCGGGAAGTCCTGGCAGGGTTCGCCGCGGGCTGACCGTCCCCTGCGGCGCGTGGCCCAGGTGGTCTTCCAGGACCCGTTTTCCTCCCTGTCGCCGCGCATGACGGTCGAGGAGCTCGTCGGCGAGGGCTTGCGGGTGCATGAGCCCGCGCTGGATGCCGGCGAGCGCCGCGAGCGGGTCCGGCAGGCCCTGGCCGATGTGGGTCTCACCGAAGCCCAGTTCCCGGGTTTGCTGGCGCGTTATCCGCATGAATTCTCCGAAGGGCAGCGCCAGCGCCTGGCGATCGCGCGAGCGCTGATCGTGAAGCCGCAGTTGCTGGTGCTGGACGAACCGACCAGCGCGCTGGACGTGACCATCCAGAAGCAGATACTCGGTCTGCTGCAGAGGCTGCAGCGCGAGCACGGTCTGGCCTACTTGCTCATCACCCACGATGTGGACGTGATCCGTGCGATGGCCCACCGCGTCATCGTGATGAAGGACGGTGTGGTGGTCGAGTCCGGCGAGATGCATGAGGTGCTCGATGCGCCGCGCCATCCGTACACGCAGCGGCTCGTGGCCGCGGCCACCGTGCCCGTCTCCGCCTGAGCGTCGAGAGCACCCCGTCACCACGGCTCAGGCTGCCAGGGCTCAGGCTGCCAGGGGCCACCCCTCGTCTTCCCGGCGCGCCAGGCGCTCGAGTTCGTCACACACCTGGGCCAAGGTGCCGCACAAGGCCGTGCGGCGCCGGTCGGCCGGATCGACGGCCACCTTCAGAGCGGCCATGGGTGCGAGGCCCATTGGCGGCTTCACGCCGCCTTCGTCATCCAGCGACACCCGAACGAGCACCGCGGCCGCACTGGCCGGGGTCTGCACACGCACATCCCAGTGGCGACCTCGGCCCGGCAGCAGGCTCAGACGAACCTCCGCCGGGCTGTCGTCCCAGCGCGTCAGGGCCGGACGTACGAGCAGCACATGGGCGGCGTGACGGCGGGCGGCACGCGAGAGCGCACGCCAGGCGGAGGCAGACATCTCCTGGGCCCACAGCAGCAGCAGGCCTGCGGGGTGGGCCTGAAGCCACTGGACGCCGGCCTGGACCGGGCTTTGGGGGGCGGCGCCCGGCCAGCAGCAGGTGAGAGGCCCGTCGAGCGACAGCAGCCCGGGGTGGTGGGGCAGGCCACGCGGCGGCTGGACCAGGGCCAGGGGGCGCCCCTCTTGCACGCCGCGTCGAATGGCGTTTTCGAGCAATCGCCATTCGGCCTCACCGGCCTGGGGGGTGCACACTTCCAGCACCTGCCCGGCCAGCCAGCCCCCGCCGGGCAAAGCGGCATCAAGGCGAGCATGGCCCGTGGGCAGGCAGCGGGGCATGGCGGGCCGGGGCTGCAGCCGCATGCGTTGCCACCACGGTGTGGGAAAAGCCGAGTCGTTCATGTCCATCTCCGAAGATCAACCAACCACATGACATTCGGCAGGATTGGGACGGGTGCTGCGCCCAAGGCGCAGCGGGCCAGGCTGCAGGGCCTGTGCGAGGGGACACCCCTTCGCACCTGCGCCCACCACCTGCAGCAGGCCGGAAGCGGCAGCGGCTACATCAGCATGGTGTTGCGGATCAGGCCCACGGCGATGCCTTCGAGCTCGAAGTCCTGGCCGGGCTCGACGACGATGGTGGGGTAGTCGGGGTTCTCGGCCACCAGTTCGATGTGACCCCGTTGGCGGCGCAGGCGCTTGACCGTGACCTCGTCGCCCAGGCGGGCCACGACGATCTGGCCGTTCTTGGCCTCGCGCGTGGCCTGCACGGCCAGCAGGTCGCCGTCGAGGATGCCGGCGTCGCGCATGCTCATGCCGCGCACCTTCAGCAGAAAGTCGGGCTTGCGCTGGAACAGGCCGGCCTCGACGTGGTAAGTCTGGTCGATGTGCTCCTGCGCCAGGATGGGGCTGCCTGCGGCGACACGGCCCACCAGGGGCAGGGCGAGCTGGGCCAGGCCGGGCAGCGGCAGGCTGAACTGGCGGATGCGCGACTCGGCCAGCGATCGCAATGTGTCAGACTTCAGCCTGATGCCCCGCGAGGTGCCGCCTACCAGCTCGATGACGCCCTTGCGGGCCAGGGCCTGCAGATGCTCCTCGGCGGCATTGGGCGAGCGGAAACCCAGTTCGGCAGCGATCTCGGCCCGCGTGGGGGGAGCGCCGGTGCGCTCGATTGCGCTCTGGATGAGCTCGAGGATTTGCTGCTGGCGGGCCGTGAGCTTGGGGGTCTCGAACGTGTCCATGGGCGTGGGTCGGGTGGTGGGTCGCGGCCATCGGCCGGGCTGATGGCGATCGCCCCGGCCCGGTGTACGTCCTGGCTGCACACTGACTGGTTGCGCATCCAGTATCTGTATTTTTATCCAGCTTCCAGAAAAATGCAAAACATGCACCAGACCGTCGTGGTCATCGGCACGGGTGGCACGATTGCCGGCACGGCCGCCAGCGCGGCCGACCATACCGGCTACACCGCGGCCCAGATTGGCGTGGCGCAGTTGCTGGCGTCCGTGCCAGCGCTGTCCGGCCAGCCTCTGGAGATGCTCCAGCTCGCCCAGGTGGACAGCAAGGACATGGACTTCGGTGTGTGGCGCGAGCTGGCCCGGGCCGTGGACCGTGCGGTGGCGCGGCCCGAGGTGGCCGGGGTCGTCATCACGCATGGCACTGACACCCTGGAGGAGACCGCCTGGTTCCTGCAGGCCGTGCTGGCGCCGGCCAAGCCGGTGGTGCTGACGGCGGCGATGCGTCCGGCCACGGCCTTGTCGGCCGACGGGCCACAGAACCTGGCCGATGCCGTGACGGTGGCGGCTTGGCCGCAGGCCCGGGGGGTGGTGGCCGTGCTGTCGGGCCGGGTGCACGCGGCGGCCGATGTGCGCAAGGCTCACACCTACCGGGTGGACGCTTTCGATTCCGGCGATGCAGGACCGGTGGCGCTGGTGGAGGCAGGCCGGTTGCGCATTCTGCGCCCCTGGCCGCAGGGACCTGCGCTGGGCCTGCAAGCCCTGCTGGCCCTGGAGCCCACGGCGTGGCCCTGGGTGGAGATCGTCACGAGCGGGGCCGGTGCGCGGGCACAGGCCGTGCAAGCCCTGGTGCGCGCCGGTGTGCGCGGCCTCGTGGTGGCGGGCACCGGCAACGGCACCATCCATGTGGCCCTCGAAGCCGCCTTGACCGAGGCCCAGGCGCAGGGGGTGACGGTGTGGCGTGCCAGCCGTTGTGGCATGGGGCCGGTGCTCGGGGAGCATCCGCGGCAATGGCCCTCGGCCGGCACCTTGACCCCGGCCAAGGCCCGCGTGGCGCTGATGCTGGAGCTGATGCGGGCCTGAGCCCGGGGCTCAGACCAGGTGCAGTCGCACGTCGATGTTGTTGCGCGTGGCGTTGGAATAGGGGCACACCTGATGGGCGGCATGCACCAGGGCTTCGGCCTGGGTGCGTTCCATGCCGGGAAGGGACACGGCCAGGTCGACCTCGATGCCAAAGCCCTGGGCCACGGGCCCGATGCCCACCGTTGCCGTGATGGCGGTGTCGGCTGGCAGGGCGATCTTGCGCTGGGCGGCCACGAACTTCATGGCGCCAATGAAGCAGGCGGAGTAGCCCGCCGCGAAGAGTTGCTCGGGGTTCGTGCCGGGGCCGCCGGCACCGCCGAGTTCCCTGGGAGTGCTGAGCCGCAGGTCGAGGGCGCCGTCGGAGGACACCGAACGGCCGTCGCGGCCGCCGGTCGAGGTGGCTTGGGCCTGGTAGAGCACTTTTTCGAGAGGCATGGTCGTCCTTTCAGTGGGTGGGTGGGAGGGCAGGGGGCTCAGGCGGCCCGCCGTTTCACGGGGGCGATGGCCGAGGGGGTGGTGTGCAGGCTCAGACGCTGGCGCAGCCCGTGCAGGCGTTGACGCAACTCGGCGATCTCTTCCAGGCTGCACCGGGTGGCACAGGCCACTTCGACGGGCACCTGGACGGCGGCTTCACGCAGGGCCTCGCCCGCCGGGGTGAGGTGGACGATCACGCGGCGCTCATCGGCGCTGTCACGGCGGCGGTCCACCAGACCGGCCGACTGCAGGCGCTTGAGCAGGGGCGTGAGCGTGCCGGAATCGAGGAACAGCCGCTCGCCCAGTTCGCTCACCGTCTGCTCGCCATGCTCCCAAAGGACCAGCATCACCAGGTACTGCGGGTAGGTGAGGCCCAGCCGGTCGAGCAGGGGTTTGTAGAGCTTGGTCATCGCCAGTGACGTGGCGTAGAGCGCAAAGCACAACTGCTTGTCGAGCTGCAGCAGGCCCTGGGTGTCGGCGATGGGAGGGGTGGAATTCGGCATGGCTCAATTGTAATGCGCAATTTAATTGCGCGCAATTTAATTGTCGACAGAGAGGCCTATACCGGCCAGCCCGGCACCGGCTGGTGCCCGGCGCCTCAGGCTTCCAACTGGTCCAGCTGTTCGCTGAGTTCGAGCCAGCGCGTCTCGAGTTGCTCTATCTGTTCGCCGATCTCTTTGAGCCGGCGGCCTTGCTGAGCCCATTGCTCCGGCGTGCCTTCGCCGCCGGACAACGCCGCTTCGAGGGCGGCCTTCTCCTGACCCAGGGCGGCCAGCCGTTCGTCGATGGCGACCCGTTCCTTCTTCAAGGGCCGGGCCTTTTCGAGACGTTGCTGACGTTGCGGGTCGCGCCGGTCCTGACGCGCAGGGCGGGCGGCCGCGGCCGTTGGTGCAGCGGCGGCCGGCGGCTGCCGGTGTGCCTGGGCCCGCTCGCGGCCCTGGTCCAGCAACCAGCGCTGGTAGTCGTCGAGGTCGCCGTCAAAGGGGGTCACGCTCCCGTGCGCGACCAGCCAGAACTCGTCGCACACCTCGCGCAGCAGTGCACGGTCGTGGCTGACCAGCATCACCGTGCCCTCGAACTCGTTGAGGGCCATGCTCAGCGCTTCGCGGGTGGTGAGGTCGAGGTGGTTGGTGGGTTCGTCCAGCAGCAGCAGGTTGGGGCGCTGCCACACGAGCAGGGCCAGCACCAGGCGGGCCTTCTCGCCGCCGCTCATGCTGCCCACGGGCTGCATCACCATGTCGCCCACAAAGCGGAACTGGCCGAGGAAGTCGCGCAGCTCCTGCTCGCGGGCCTGGGGGCCTACGTCGCGGGCGAGCCGGATCATGTGCTGCAAGGGGGTGTCGGCCGGGTGCAGCACGTCCAGCTCCTGCTGGGCGAAGTAGCCGATGGCCAGGCCCTTGCCTTCGGTGATGCGCCCGCGCAGCAGCGGCAGGCTGCGGGCGATGGTCTTGACCAGCGTGGACTTGCCCTGGCCGTTGGCGCCGAGGATGCCGATGCGCTGGCCGGCCAGCACCGATCGGTTCACGTCGCGCAGGA
>NZ_JBKBVU010000218.1:0-4904 GCF_046289365.1 Caldimonas sp.
GTTGCGTGCTGGATTCCACCTGACCGAAGGGAATGTTCTTCGCATCCTTGATGTGCCCTTGGGCGAATTCGGCCGGCTCGGAGACGTCGATGACCACGCCCTTCTCGCGGTTGATCAGGCGCACCGCCTCGCTGGGACTGACCGCGCTGCCGGCCACGCCGCGCGTGACCAGCGGCCACACGAGCATGCCGCCGGAGACGAAGGCGGCCAGGATGAGGATCCAGTTGTTGATGAAGAAGTCCACGGAAACGTCCGCCCTTGGTGACTGGGGGCGCGGCAGGCCGCGCCGGGTTGCAACGGGGGCGGATTATAGAATTTGCGGTTTTCCCGCCGGGCCGGCCGGCCCGTTTCATCGTTTGCCTCGCGAGGAGATTGCCCGCATGTACAAGCTCGTGCTCATCCGCCATGGCGAGTCCACCTGGAACCTCGAGAACCGCTTCACAGGCTGGACCGACGTGGAGCTCACGCCCACCGGCGTGGAGCAGGCCAAGCAGGCCGGGCGGCTGCTCAAGGAAGCGGGCTTCGATTTCGACGTGGCCCACACCTCGGTGCTCAAGCGCGCCATCTGGACGCTGTGGCATGTGCTGGACCAGATGGACCGCACCTGGCTGCCGGTGATGAACTCCTGGCGCCTCAACGAGCGCCATTACGGTGCGCTGCAGGGCCTGAACAAGGCCGACATGGCCCGGCAGTACGGTGACGAGCAAGTGCTGATCTGGCGCCGCAGCTACGACACGCCGCCGCCGGCGCTGGATCCCAACGATCCGCGCGGCCAGCGCAACGACATCCGCTATGCGCGTCTGCGCCCGCAGGAGATCCCGCTGACCGAGTGTCTGAAAGACACGGTGGCGCGCGTGCTGCCTTACTGGAACGAGACCCTCGCCCCGGCGATCCGTGCGGGCCAGCGTCTGGTGATCGCGGCGCACGGCAACAGCATCCGTGCCCTGGTGAAGTACCTGGACGACATCTCCGACAGCGACATCGTCGGCGTGAACATCCCCAACGGCATCCCGCTGGTCTACGAGCTCGACGCCGATCTGAAGCCGATTAGGAGTTATTACCTGGGCGATCCCGAGGCTGCCGCCAAGGCCGCGGCAGCCGTGGCCAACCAAGGCAAAGGCTGATTGCGCCGGTCCACTCAGGCGGCCAGTGCGGCTTCGATGGTCTGGCGTGCGTGCTGGGCCAGCGCACGCCGATCCGCATGGCGCGAGCCCAGCGGATCGAGCAACTGCACTGTCACCCGCAATCCGTCGGCACGAGCCACCCACCACAGCGACTGCACGATCGTGGTGTCGCCCACATAGGCCACCGCCGAGCTGATCGCCTCCCGGTGGTCGCTGTAGCGCAGCGCAATGGGTTGCACCGGCGTGCCGGTGGCAATCGCCGCCTGCAGCAGGTTGGCATGGAAGGGCAGCAGTTGATGGCCCGTGCCCGTGGTGCCCTCCGGGAAGACGGCCACGGTGTCACCGTCGTGCAGGGCCTGCGCGAGCTGGTGCACCACACGCAGCGCATCGCGGCGCTTCTCGCGCTCCAGATAGAGGGTGCCGGCGGCCGTCACGAGCCGGTGGAGCACCGGCCAGTGGCGCACCTCGGCTTTCGAGACGAAACGCGCCGGTGCCGTGGCATTGATGGCCACGATGTCCAGCCAGGAGATGTGGTTGGCCACGAACAGCTTGGCACCCGGGCGCGGCGTGCCCTGCACCACCAGCGTGATGCCCAGATGGCGCAGCAGTGCACGCGACCACCACCGCACCCGCTCGCGCCGAGCGGCGGCGTCGAGCACGCCGAAACGCCAGCGGACGATGGCCAGACCATGCAGCACATGCACGGCCACTCGGAGCAGGCGCCAGGCGGCGCGCAGCGAACGCAGCATCCTCAGGCAGCCACCGGATCGAGTTGCTCGGCCGCCTCGAAGGCCACCTGTCCGGCCACCACGGTGTAGCGCACCCGTCCGGGCAGTTCGTAGCCGCTGAACGGCGTGTGCCGGCCCTGGCTGCGCAGGGCCTCGGGCCGCACCTGCCAGCGGGCCTGCGGATCGAAGATGCACAGGTCGGCCACGCCGCCTTCGACCAGGCGGCCCGTGCTGGAGGCCAGCGAGCCCAGGGCCTCGCCCAGCACCCGCACCGGCTCGCTGGTGAGCACCGCCAGCGGCCGCATGAGGCCCACACCGCTTTCCTGGCCCCACTTGAGCGCCAGGCTCAGCAGCAGCTCCAGCCCGGTGGCTCCGGGCTCGGCCTCGCCGAAGGGCAGGGTCTTCTGGTCGTCGTCGACGGGGGTGTGGTCGCTCACCAGGGCATCGATGGTGCCATCGGCCAGGGCCTCACGGATAGCGTCGCGGTCGCGCTGCTGGCGCAAGGGGGGGGTCAGGCGCATGTCGGCATTGAAATAGCCGATGTCCACGTCGGTGAGGTGCAACTGGTTGATGCTGACGTCACAGGTGACCGGCAGCCCTTCGTCCTTGGCGGCGCGCACGAGGGCCAGGCCCGCCGCACTGCTCAGGCGGCACAGGTGCACGCGGGCACCGGTGGCCCGCACGAGCTCGAAGATGGTGTGCAAGGCGATGGTTTCGGCGATCACCGGCACGCCGGACAGGCCCAGGCGCGTGGCCACCGGCCCGCTGGCGGCCACGCCTCGGCCCAGGTGGGCATCCTGGGGACGCAGCCACACGCTGTAGCCGAAGGTGGCGGCATATTGCAGCGCGCGCATCAGCACCTGCGTGTCGGCCAGCGCCACCTCGGCCTGCGAGAAACCCACGCAGCCGGCCTCGGTGAGTTCGGCCATCTCGGTCAGCGTGGTGCCAGCCAGTTGGCGCGTGAGCGCCCCCAGTGGATAGACCCGCGCCTGGTTGAGGTTGCGGGCGCGGAACTTGAGCATCTCGACCAGGCCGGGTTCGTCCAGCGGCGGGTCGGTGTCGGGCGGACAAACCAGGCTGGTGATGCCGCCGGCCACGGCCGCGGCCATCTCGCTTTCGAGCATGCCTTCGTGTTCGTGTCCGGGCTCGCGCAGCCGCGCGGCCAGATCGACCAGACCGGGTGCCACCACCAGGCCACGCGCGTCGATCGTGCGGTTGGGATGAAAGTCGGGACTCACAGTGCCCAGCGCGACGATGCGGCCCGCGGCGATGGCCACGTCGCCCAGGCGGTCGGTGTTACTGCCCGGATCGAGCAGGCGGCCGTTCTTGATCAGGATCTTCATGCTTCGTTTCCGGCAATGATGGACATCACGGCCATGCGCACGGCGATGCCGAAGGTCACCTGCGGCAGGATCACGCTCTGGGCGCCGTCGGCCACCGCCGAGTCGATCTCGACGCCGCGGTTGATGGGCCCGGGGTGCATCACGATGGCATCGGGAGCCGCCCAGGCCAGCTTGTCGGGTGTGAGGCCGAAGCTCTTGAAGAACTCGCCGGCACTGGGCAGCATCGCGCCGCTCATGCGCTCGTTCTGCAGACGCAGCATGATGATCACGTCGGCGCCCTTGAGGCCCTCTTTGAGGTCGTGGCACACGCGCACGCCCATCTCGCGCAGGTCACCTGGCACCAGGGTCTTGGGGCCCACGGCACGGATCTCGGGCACGCCCAGGATGGACAGCGCATGGATGTCCGAGCGCGCCACCCGTGAATGCACGATGTCGCCGACGATGGCCACCGTGAGCTTCGTGAAGTCGCGCTTGTAGTGCCGGATGGTGTACATGTCCAGCAGGCCCTGCGTGGGGTGGGCATGGCGGCCGTCGCCGGCATTGACCACGTGCACATGCGGCGCGCAGTGCTGGGCGATGAGATAGGGTGCCCCCGATTCGCTGTGGCGCACGACGAACATGTCGGCGTGCATCGCACTGAGGTTGGCGATGGTGTCGAGCAGGCTTTCGCCCTTGGCGGTGGACGAACGCGCGATGTCGAGGTTGAGCACGTCAGCCGACAGGCGCTTGGCCGCGATCTCGAAGGTGGTGCGCGTGCGCGTGCTGTTCTCGAAGAAGAGGTTGAACACGCTCTTGCCGCGCAGCAGTGGGACCTTCTTGACCTCGCGCTCGTTCACGCTGAGGAAGGTGCCCGCGGTATCCAGGATGTGATGGATGACGTCGCGCGGCAGCCCCTCGATGGACAGCAGGTGGATGAGTTCGCCGTTCTTGTTGAGCTGCGGATTGCGTTTGTAGAGCATGGGGGCGTCGTTCCTGTGCTCAAAGCTGGGCGGTCTGGATGTCGAAGCTGAAGTGGCCGGCCTCGTTGCGGGCCAGGCGCAGGCGCTGGGTGGCCGGCAGCGTCACCCGCACGGCGGAAAAAGCCGGCTGGATGGGCAGCTCGCGCCCGCCCCGGTCGACCAGCACGGCCAGCGTCACGCTGGCCGGGCGGCCGAAGTCGAAGAGCTCGTTGAGCACGGCCCGCGTGGTACGCCCGGTGTAGAGCACATCGTCGATCAGCACGATGTGGCGGTCCTTGACCTCGAAGGGCAACTTGGTGTGATCGGCCGCGCCGGACAGGCCGCGCGAGCCGAAGTCATCGCGGTGCAAGGCGCTGGAGATCACGCCGTGCTCGCCACTGAGGCCCAGGTCGCGCTGCAGGCGTTCGGCCAGCCAAGCCCCGCCCGACCACACGCCCACCAGCACGGCATCGGGGCGCAGCAGCGGGCGCACACCCTGGCGCAGTTCGACATAGAGCGCCTCGGCATCGAGGTGGAGCATGGTCATGCAGGGGTCTCCCGGGTGGCCTCGCGCAGATACTGCTCGAGGATGAGGCAAGCGGCCGCCGCATCGGCATCGCGCGCGCCGGCGGCCAGCGCCTCGGTGGTGGTGTAGCGCTCATCGACCTCGTGCACCGGCAGGCCGAAACGGCCATGGAGCTGGCGCGCAAAGCGCCGGGCGCGACGCGTGTTCTCGTGCTCGGCGCCATCGGGGTGGAAGGGCACCCCCAC
>NZ_JBKBVU010000219.1:0-4896 GCF_046289365.1 Caldimonas sp.
CAGCGCGTACAGCGCGATCGCGCCGAAGGTGGCCGTGCCGATGCCGCCCAGGGCGAAGTCGCCGATCTTCAGCGTGAAGTCGCCCGTGCCCAGCACCAAAGTGATGGCGGCCACGATCAGGTTGGTGTTGTCGGAGAAATCGACCTTGTTGTCGACCCAGATCTTGGCGCCGGCCACCGCGATCAGGCCGAAGACCACGATGGACACGCCGCCCATCACGGCCAGCGGCACGGCCTGGATCAGCGCACCGAACTTGGGGCTGAAGCCCAGCACGATGGCGATCAAGCCGGCCACGACGAAGATGGCCGTCGAGTAGATCTTCGTGGCCGCCATCACGCCGATGTTCTCGGCATAGGTGGTCACCCCCGTGCCCCCCGAGGCGCCGCTGACCATCGTGGCCAGGCCGTCACCGACGAAGGCCCGGCCCATGTAGGGGTTCATGTCCCGGCCGGTCATCGCGCTCACCGCCTTGATGTGCCCCAGGTTTTCCGCCACCAGGATCACCGCCACCGGTGCGATCAGCAAGATCGCGTTGAGCTCGAACACCGGCGCGGCAAAGCCCGGCATGCCGAACCAGGGCGCGTTGGCGATGCCCGACAGGTCCAGCGGCTTGCCCAGGCCGAAGCCGTTGGTGAGGATGGCGTAGACGATGGACGCGACGATCAGCCCCACCAGGATGAGCAGGCGCTGCACCATGCCGCGCGTGAAGACGGCCACCAGGCCCACGCAGACGAAGGTGAGGGCCTGCATCCAGGCGTCGAAGGGCGTGGGGGCCATGTTCTTCACCGGGATGTGGGCCAGGTTCAGGCCGATCACCGCCACCACCGAGCCGGTGACCACCGGCGGCATGAAGCGCTCGATCCAGCCCGTGCCCGCGGCCATCACGATGAAGCCGATGATCGCGTAGACCAGGCCGCAGATGACGATGCCGCCCAGCGCCACACCGAGGTTGGCATTGGGGCCGCTGCCGGCATAGCCGCTGGCGGCGATCACCACGCCGATGAAGGCGAAGCTCGAGCCCAGGTAGCTCGGCACCTTGCCGCCGACCACGAAGAAGAAGATCAAGGTGCCGATGCCGCTCATCAGGATGGCGACATTGGGGTCGAAGCCCATCAGCAACGGCGCCAGCACGGTGGCGCCGAACATCGCCACCACATGCTGGACGCCCATCGCCACCGTCTGTGGCCAGGGCAGGCGTTCGTCGGGGGCGACGACATCCTGCGTGGTCTCGCGCCATGTCGGGAAAAAGCTCATGGAAGAAAGCTCCGTGTTGTGTGATGTTGCACCGGGACGCCGCGCCTCATGCGGGCACGGTCGTGCGCGAGTGTAGGAGCAGGCTGCACGCGAACACCAGGGGGGGTGGTGCGGCGCCCCACAAAAAAAGAACCCGCCATGCAAAGCACGGCGGGTGGTGGACTCCGTTAAGGAAAGGCGGCCGGGGCTCTCGCTCTCTCAGACCCCGGCCGCCCCCTCTTCCCCCGACGTCCCTGGAAAACGGTGGTTCAGCGACGACCCAGCTTCAGCGTGAGCTGCGCCGGCTCAGAACGCGACTGCAGCACCTGGTACTGGCGCAGCCCGGCGCTGCCGGCCTGGGCCGACGGCATTGCCGGCGCGGCTTGCGGCGTCTGCTTGCTGGCCAGGTGCCGGGCCAGCACGGTGGAGGCAATGGCGGCAGTGCGGGCGCGGATCATGATTTCGTCAGCCACTGGCTGGGTGCAAAGTCGGTGCACAGGAAGGCCGGCGCGCTGGGCACCGGCTTGCCCAATCGGGCCAGCGCCAGGCTGGGCCAGCCTTGCGAGGGCGAGGTCTCGCCCTGCAGCGGCGTGAGCCGCAGCATCGATGACCAGCCCCCCGGGCGGCGCGGCGCCAGGCTGGTGGGCGATTGTTGGCGGCCGCGGCGCGCGATTTCACCCGCCTGGGAGCGGCTCGCCGCGCGACGCTTGAAGCTGAGCAGGGCCATGTCGGAACTTCCGGTGAGACAGCAACGCCCATCCCATGGCAGCTTTCATGCCAGCCCCCGGAACGTAACGAAATATGGCCACCTGCGCCGGAGGCGGAGATATCGCACGCCCGGCCGCGCCCTGCTGACAAAGATTGTCACCCGAGCGGGCACACCTGTGCAGTCTGCGTCATGGTGCAGTGCGCCATGCGTGCACCACCTCGGCCCGGCATGGCCAGGTTCTGCGCCGTGCAGCAGGGGCCCAGCCAGGAAGTGAGCATCAACCCGGCAGCCGGCAACGCTGCGGACAGGCGCTTGCCGTCGGCGACCGGAACCGTCAGGTGGTCGCGGTCATGCGCCACCCTCACCGGCTGGCGCAGCCGACCAGGGAGGGCCCCGACATTGCATGCGGTCGGGCTGTCGGCCCGCGGCATCAAGGCGCCTTCATTCAGGATCGCGTGCGCAGGCGCTGCGACGCCAGGCCGCGGTATCGTCAAAGTCGAGCGAGAAGTCCTCGTTGCGCCGCGGCAGACCCTCCATCAGACGCAGCGCTGCCCAGATCAGACGCAACAACAAGGCCAGGCCCAGCAGAAGCAGGATCAGAATCATGATGCTCTCCTAAATTTCGCACGATCGTGCGAATCATTGCCACAGTCAAAGGCGCCTCGTGGGCGCCGGGGTCATCAGGGGGTGGAGGCCTCCTGCGCGCGCTCCCCCGAGGGGGTCAGGCAAGCTTGGGGCCGCCCGGCGATGCCTCGCGAGGCACCGGCACCGGGCCGCGGTAGTCGTCGATCAGGCGCTGATAGGCCCGCCAGGCCCGCTCGGCAGCCCGAGGGTCACGCAGAAAGCGGGCGTCGCGCATCAGCGCGATGAACAAGCCATCGAGCTCGAACACCAGTTGCTCGACGTCGGTATCGGCACGCAGATGGCCGGCTTCGATGGCCTGCAGCACCGAACGCCGCAATGTCGCGCGCCAGCGCATCACACCGTCGAGCAGCAAATCGCGCAGGGGGCCGTCACGGTCGTCGAACTCGAAGGCCCCGGCACAGTAGATGCAGCCGTGGCGGAACTCCACCTCACGGGCCCGCTGCAGCCACAAGCGCATCACGGCGTTCAGGCGCGGCAGGCCCCGCGGCTCGCGCATCGCGGGCACGAACACTTCCTGCACGAAGCGCCGGTCATACTCCTCGATCACTGCGGCCTGCAAGGCCTCCCGCGAGCCGACGCGCGAAAACACCCCGCTCTTGGACAGCCCAAGCCGCTTGGCCACCTCGCCGATGGTGAGGCTCTCCAGGCCATCCTGCGCCGCCATCAGCAAGGCGGTGTCGAGGATGGCCGCGCGGGTGAGCTCGCTGCGGCTGGTTTTGGCTTCCATGAATGGAGCTTAGCACGACCGTGCGAAATATCAAGGCTTCGCCAGATCCCGCCAGCTCAGGCCCTGCGGCTGCGGCCCGCACGGAAAACCCGGCGCCTCGGGCGGCTCGCACACCGCCAGGAAGTCGCGGCCCAGCCGGTGCCGGAACTCGCGCAGCCGGTGCACCACGTACAGCGCCCGGTCGTCCTCGCCACCTTCGTGCAAGGCCTTGGCATAGGCGATCATCAGCCGGGCATCGATCAGGTGCTGGAGCGGCCGCTCAAACCGGCCGAACACCTCCGAGGGCCGCAGCGCCGTGGTCACGGCCGCGTAATCGGCATGCACGGCAAACCAGTGGCTGCCCTGGCCGATGCGGATGCGTTCACCCAGCGGCGCGCTCCCGGACGGCCCCGAAGGCGCAAAGATCTGCACCACACGCTGGTAGTCCACAAGGGCATGGACCGCACCGGCCACCATCAGGCCGCTGGCCAGCACGAACAGCCGAGGGGCCCAAGGCGGCGAAGGCCTCACCGGGCGCTGGGGCGCCCCCAGGCCCAAGACCAGCCCCAGGGCCAGGGCGGCCGGCAGCAAGAAGTAGGGGTACCACAGCGGATACTCGAGCAGGCTGTGCCAGCCCAGCACCGCCAGCACCATCAACGCCGAGCGCGCTGCCCGCCCTCCGGGGCCCGGCAGCGACAAGGCGCCACGGGAGCGCCACAAGGCCCAGACCAGCCCCCCCAGCAAGGCCAGCGCCGCCGGAATGCCCAGCTCCACCATCCACTGCAGCACCAGGTTGTGGCTGTGGTCGAAGAAGGCCACCGGCCGCTCGGGAAAGGGCGTGAAGGTCCAGGCCGCGTTGAAGTGGCCAAAGCCCACGCCGGTCCACGGGTGGGCCGAGATCAGCGCCAGCGTGTTCGACCAGATCGCAAAGCGCGAACTGCTGAGATCGCCACCGCCCTCCAACCGCGTTTCGCCGTAGTAGGCCGTGCCGCCCATCTCGCCCCAGGCCCACAGCCCCAGCCACCACCCCACCGCCACCACCGGCGCCGCCCAGAACAGGCGTCGCGCTCCGCCAGGCAAACCGCGGTCGATCGCGGCCCACAGTGCCAACCCCCCCAGGCCCACGAGCCCCGTGCGTGAACTGCTCAGCGCCACCCCCAGCGCCAGGGCCCCCAGGGCCGCCCAGGCCCAGCGGCCCCGCCCAGGCGTCACCAGCACGGGCAGCACGCACAGCCCCAGCAGCATCAACGAGGCCAGATGGTTGGGCTGGCGCAGGTTGCCGAAGGCCCGTCCCGGCGTGGTGGGCCGGGCGATCCACACCCCGTCGGCCCAGGTGGGGGCGAAGTATTGCACCAACGCGATGCCCACATTCAACAGCGCCGCCAGCAGCAGGCCCCAGGCCAGCGCGCTTAGCAGCGCCCGGGCCGCCGGCCCCTGCCACACCGGCCCGCCCAGCCAGCGTCCGAAGGCGGCCACCGCCAGCGCCGCCGACAAGGCGGCCCCGGCGCGCGAGCCCTGCACGAAAGCCCAGCCCCCCAGCACCAGGGCGGCCAGCCCCCAGACCCAGGCCGCGCGGGGCACCGCCTGGCCATCACGGCCCATC
>NZ_JBKBVU010000220.1:0-4833 GCF_046289365.1 Caldimonas sp.
AGCGCCGCGCTCGCGCCCCCCGCATCGCGCTTGGGCCAGGAAGGACCCGTCGATGCGCGGGCGGCTTCGTCGGGCGTCACCGCTGTCCAGAAGTTAGCCGAAATCCTACCCCCGAAACGGCGGATCTGTTGCAGCGGCCAAAGCCGCGTTTGCCCGCGGGCGCACGCAGATGCGCGATCCGATCCGCCAAATCACGCCAAAACACGCGGACGGGAAGCGTTTGGCGAGGACGTGCGGTCGCGCTTGGCTGCCAGGCGCAGCGCGTCGTACTGGCGCATCATGCGCGCGTCGATGAAGCCCAGGCGATGCAGGTCACGCGCCGTCTCATGGACGGCGTCGAGGACCCGGTCGTTGCGCTTCTTCATGGCCATTCAAGGCGCCTACTCGGCCGATGTCAGCCACCGAACTGGGCGCCGATGTCCCGTGCGCCGTGCAGGACGCGCACGATGCTCACTTCATCGTCGGACGCACAGAAGAAGATCACGTAGTTGCCGTGGGCGCAGGATCGAATGCCCTCGCCGAGTTCGGGGCGGAGCCGGTACGCCTGGGGCGCCCCGGCGATCTTCCTGCACTGCATGCGAAGTTCTGCCATGAAGCTGACGGCTCGGCCCGGGTTGTCCTGGGCGATGTAGTCGCCGATTTCCTCGATGTCGCTTGCGGCCAGCGGGGTGATGACGAGCCGGGTCATTTCGTCCGGCGCTTGCCCTGATCCCGATACTTTGCTTCCAGACGATCAAACACCTCTTCGGCCGGCTGCCCCGGGCCACTGGATCGACCGGCTGTGATGGCCGCACGCAGCTCTTCCAGCTGCAGGGCGTGGCGCTGGGCTTGCTCTTCCAGCAATCGCAGGCCTGCGCGAACCACCTCGCTGGCGTTGTTGTAGCGACCGGAGGCGACCTGCTCCTTGATGAAGGCCTCGAAATGGGGGCTGAGGGCGACGCTCGTCGGCATGGGCTTGACTCACAACTATTAATAACAGTTATTGAATCCGTGCAGCCTCGTCCTGTCAAGCGAACGGCCGGGCGGGCGGTTCGCTCACCCCGCTGCGCATCGAAGGGCCGGCCCCTTGCCGCTCGCCGTTGAGCGCCTCGGCCACGATCGAGAGCGCCCGCTGCCACCGTCGCCAGGCCGTGGTGCGGTCGCAGCCCAAGCGCGCGCAGATGTCGCGCCAGCGGTGGCGCTCGGCGCGCATCCACACGAGGTGCCGCTCCTCCTCCTGCAGCCATTGCACCCAGCGCATCGCTTCGAGCATGCGCTCGATGGCCTCTGGCGCGGGCGGAAAGCGCCGGATCGTGGGTTCCGCCCCAAGCGTCTCCCACGGCAGGCGCCGGATCGCGGGCCAGGTGTTGAAGTAGCCCTGCACCCGCACGGGTGGCAGGCGGTGCGCGGTGATGGCCGCCTCGCGGAAGCGCTCGGCCACCTGCTCGACGGTCCACTCAGCCATGGCGCGCCTCCCGGGTTGCATTGCGTGATCCGTACAGCCGCTCGCCGATGCGGCGGATCAGTTCGCGCTCCGTCCAGTCCAGCCGGGCATCGTCCAGACCAACGACGAGCACGCGCTGCTCGCGCCAGCCCTGGCGCTTGACGGCTTCCACGTCCATCGGCTCGGGCTGCAGCCGAGCGAGCGGGCAGCGGTAGCGAGGCGTCGGGATGTGCATCTCAACCCTCCTGCACCGCGTCGTGGCGCTCGATGGCCCAGTGCAGCAAGGCCAGCGCATCGGCCTCGTTGTCGTCGGCGGGGGTATGACCGCGGGCGCGGGCGGCGGCCAGCATCGCGTCTTTGCGGGCATTGCCACGGCCTGTGGCGTGCTTCTTGATCGTGCCCACCGGCACGCCCTGGTAGGGGATGCCGTGGTGCTCGCACCAGGCGGTGAGCGTGGCCAGGAACCCGCCGTAGGCATGCGCGGCATCGACGCCGGCGTGTCGGCGTACCTCCTCGAAGTACAAAAACTGAATTTCAGAAACCGATTGCTGAATTTCAGCAATCCAGCGGCGGAAGCGCAGGAAGCGCATGCCGCCGCCTTCGAAGCGCTGCGGCCGAAAGCAGACGGCGCCGCTGGTGATGTGGCCGGAGCCGTCGCGCAGCGCCCAGCCGGTGGTGGTGCCCAGGTCCAGGGCCAGGATCGTGGAGATCATCGGTTCATCCTTTCATCGGTGTCCGGTGACCGAAGGTGGCCGACGTGCCGTTAATCGGCTCTCACGTGCGCGCGCGCACGTGTAGAGGAATTACCGGCAGGCCAGTCACCTTCGGTCACCCTTGGGGTTTTAGTCGTCGCGGTATGGGAGCCGTGCGCCGTAGTCCTTCGGCTTGAGGGACAGTCCCGCCAGCCCCTTGGTGCCCCCGTGCAGCCGCGTGCGTTCGAAGCCGCGGTTGGCCAGTTGCTGCGCGAGCCAGCGGCTCGTGCCGACGTACTCGCCCCTGCGGCCGGCCCACTCTTGCCAGCGCTGGAACACGTCGGCCACGGCCACGCGGGCCTGCGGGTGGCGCTGCGCCTCCTCGTCAAGGAAGTCGCCGATCGCGTCCTCCTCCTCGAAATACTCGGCGGTGGCCGACATCACGCTGGCCGGGGGCTGTAACCCTTCGCGCTGCCAGGTCAGACACCCCTCGACCGCCCAGGCCATGATGCCGTCGCGCTCGGCCTGGAGCTTTTCGGTGAGCCGGCCATCGCGCTTGTCGGGTGGAATCGTCACCGTGAACGGGATCAGGTGCAGCCGCCGCTTCATCGCCTCATCGATGTTGCGGATCGCAGGTTTGTGGTTGCCGACGATGACGGGCTTGAACTGGGGCGTGTAGGTGAAGAAGTCTTTGTGCATGAAGCGCGCGGCGATGCGGTCTCCGCCGGTGATGGCCTTGACCTTGGATTCGGCCCAGCGCCGCCCCTGCTCGGTCTCGATGGCGGAGACGAAGCGCGCCCCGCGCAGGCCCGCGAGGTCCGTGGGATGGCGCTCATGGCGTGTCTCGACGAACGTCTCCATCGAGGCGGTGGCCGCGTAGTCGCCCAGGATCGTGGCCACGGTGTTGACGAACACGCTCTTGCCGTTGGCCCCGGTGCCGTAGAGGAAGAACAGCGCATGCGCTGCCGTCGAGCCGGTGAGGCAGTAGCCGACCATGCGTTGCAGATACGCTTGGAGTTCGGCGTCGCCGCCGGTCACGTCGGCCAAGAAGGCCCGCCAACGCGGACAGTCGCCGCGAGGCGTGGCGGTGGCGAGCTTGGTCATCCGGTCGGCGCGCGCGTGCGGGCGCAGCCGCCCAGTGCGCAGATCGACCACGCCGCCCGGGGTGTTGAGCAGCCAGGGATCGGCATCCCACTCGTCGGACGTGGAGGCGTGCCGCCGGTCGGTGCGTGCCAGCCGCTCCACGCCGCCCACCGTGCTGCTGGCGGCGAGCTTGGCCGCGAGCCGGTGCGAGTCGGCCTTGAGCGCGGCCTCGCGGCAGATCGCGCGGATGAGGTGGTGCACCAGCAGCGTCTCGTCCGCCTGCCAGCGCCGGCCGTCCCACACCAGCCACTTGCCCCAGGCTGAGCAGTAGCGCCAGTCCTCGGCGTAACGCGCGGTGAAGGTGAGCGCCAGGGCGTCGTCGGTGGCCCAGACGGAGGGCTCTTGTGCGGGCTGTCCGATGGCGGGCTTGATGCTCATCCGCGGGCCCGCGGCGATGAAGGCGGCGACGTCGAAGCCTTCGGCCGCGGCGTCGGCCACATCCCACCCTTCGGGCTTGTCCTCGGGCGGCAGCAGCACGTCGCAGGTGGCGGCGCCGGCGGCGAGTGCGGCCTGCGCGGCGGCCATCGCATAGTCCCAGCCCGGCTTGTCGCGGTCGGGCCAGATCAGCACGGCCTTGTCTTTGAGCGGCGACCAGTCGGTCTTGTCCACCGGGGCGTTGGCCCCGTGCATCGCGGTGGTGGCACACACCCCTGTGTCGATCAGGGCCTGCGCGCACTTCTCGCCCTCGACCAGCACCACCTGTGCGGCGTTGATCATCCCTGGCTGGTTGTACAGCGGCCTCGGCTCGGGCGGCGTCATCTTGCGGCGCTTGGCATCCCACGGTCTGAACTCCTTCTTGCATCCCGGTGGGTCGTAGCGGTAGACGACGGCGATGAGCCGCCCCTGCGCGTCGAGGTAGTCCCACTTGGCGGTGGCGGGGCCCAGATCGTCGGTCGGGATTTCCTTCTTGCGGCGCTTGCGCACCGCTGCGGTGGGGGCGCGGCCGACGAGGTCTTCGGCCAGATCGAGGACGCGGGCAAAGTCGCGCTCGGCGTCGAGGCCGTGATGGGCGGCGATGAGGTCGAAGACGTCGCCGCCCTCGCCGGTGGCGCGATCGGTCCACAGGCCCGCCTTCTCGCCCGCGAGCACCACTTCCAGGCTGTCGCCGGGGCTGCCCAGCACGTCGCCGATGACGAACTTGCCGCGGCGCGTCCGACCGGCGGGAAACAGCATGGACAGCACCGATTCCAACCGCGAGAGCAGCGCGGCGCGCAGGGCTTCGCGGCGCTCGGACGCCGGGATCTCGGGCTCGGGCGCGGTGTCATTGAAGTCCAGCATCCGCCTCCTCCTCGTGCACTGCGTCGGCCGGGCGCAGGGCCTGGCGCTCCTCCATCCACGCGCTCAGTTCGGAAAGCTTGAAGCGCAGCAGCTTGCCGACCCGGTAGTGCGGCAGGCCGAGACGCCGGCGCTCCTTCGCGTGCGTGAGCCAGTAGTGCGGCAGATTGAGCGCCAGTGCCGCCTCGCGTGCGTCGATCAGGCGCTCTCCGAGCACCTGGTGCAGCGGTGTGTCGTTCATGCCGCAGCCCTCCAGCACCGGTCCTGCCACGGGCACATCCGGCACTCGACATGGGTGGG
>NZ_JBKBVU010000221.1:0-4827 GCF_046289365.1 Caldimonas sp.
CCGACCACACTCCAGGGCTTTGCAAAGCTGCGCCGCAGGGAGCGAACTGCGGGGGAGAGTGCCGCGTCGGCGCTCATCGCAGGTGCGAGTGCACACGCGGATCCGGCTGGGCCGGTCCGCTGGTGTGGCCCCCTTGAGGGGGCGCGCGCAGCGCGTAGGGGGTGGGCCTTACTTCACCCAGGTGTTGAGCTGAATGATGGGCAGCAGCACCGCCAGCACGATGAGCATGACGATCACACCCATGCCCACGATGAGCAGCGGCTCCAGGATGGTGGCCAGTTGCATCGCACGGCGCTGCACTTCCTGCCCCAGTTGGGTGGCCGCCCGGGCCAGCATCGTGGGCAGGGTGCCGGTCTGCTCGCCCAGGCGGATGAACATCGCCAGCAGGCCGGGAAAGCGCTTCTTGGCCGCCAGTGCGGCCGCCAGCGGGGCCCCTTCGCGCACCTGCACCAGGGCGTCCAGTGCATCGGCGCGCATCGCACGGTTGCTCAGCGTCTCGGCCGCGGCCTGCAGGGCCTTCAGGATGGGCACACCGGCCCCCGCCAGCATGGCCAGCGTGCCTGCAAAGCGGGCGGCGTTGTAGCCGCGCGAGAGCCGGCCCAGCAGGGGCAGACGCAGCCAGGCCGCATCGAAGCTTTCGCGGAAGGTCTCGTTGCGCAGGCCGTAAGCGAGCAACGTGGCACCGCCGGCCAGCCCCAGCGCCGCCAGCCAGCCCCAGTGGCGCACGAAGTCGCTGACGGCCAGCATGGCCACCGTGAGCCAAGGCAGGGCGCGCTTGCTGCCGGTGAACACCGAGGCCACCTGGGGCACCACGTAGGTGACCAGGAAGACCACGATGATCACCGCCACCAGCGAGACGATGGCCGGGTACAGCGCCGCGCCGACCAGCCGGGCCTTCAGCGCCTGGCGCTCCTCCAGGTCTTCGGCTAGCTTCTCGAGCACCTGGCCCAGTCCACCGCTTTGCTCGCCGGCGGCCACCACCGCCCGGTAGATCTCATCGAACTCGCGCGGGGCCGTGCCCAGGGCCTTGGCGAACGACGAGCCCGCATTGACCTCGCTGCGCAGGTGGGCCACCAGTTCGCGCTGGCGCGGGTCCTCGGCCTCGTCGGCCAGCGCGGTCAGGGCGCGCTCCAGCGGCAGCCCCGAGCTGACCAGGCCGGCCAACTGGCGGGTCCAGATGGCCAGGGCCGTGGCGCTGAAGACCCGGCCGTGCCGGCGTGCCGCGCCCGACTCGCCGGCGGCGGCGCTGACGGTGGCCACCGACAGCGGCACGAGCTTTTGCGCCCGCAACTGGGCCCGGGCGGCCTTAGCGTTGTCGGCCTCGATCAGCCCGGTGCTGGTGCGCCCGGCAGCGTCGAGGGCTTCGAAGCGGTAGGCCGGCATGGGGTCAATCCCGTGTCACACGCAGCACCTCTTCCAGCGAGGTGATGCCCGCTTGCACGAGGCGCTCGCCGTCTTCGCGCATCGTGCGCAGCCCGCCTTGTTCGGCGGCCACGAAGAGCTGCGATTCGGCGGCGCGGTTGTGGATGAGGGCGCGGACCTTGTCGTCGGCCACCATCAGCTCGTACACACCGGTGCGGCCTTTGTAGCCCGTCATGCCGCATTCCTTGCAGCCCACGGGGTGGTACCGGACGGCCCCCAGGCTTGCGCCTTCGTCGCTTCGCCCCCCCGCGAGGGGGCTGGCTCTGTCTTGGGGCGGCCCGGCGACGGGGCCGGCGCCCGCCTCGGGGCGCTTGCAGTGCGGACACAGCTTGCGCACCAGGCGCTGGGCCAGCACGCCCAGCAGGCTGGAGCTGAGTAGGAAGGGCTCGATGCCCATGTCGATCAGGCGCGTGACGGCCGAGGGCGCGTCGTTGGTGTGCAGCGTGGCCAGCACCAGGTGGCCAGTCAGTGAGGCCTGGATGGCGATCTGCGCGGTCTCGAAATCTCGGATCTCGCCGATCATGATCACGTCGGGGTCCTGGCGCAAGATGGCGCGCAGGGCCTTGGCGAAGGTCAGGTCGATCTTGGCGTTGACCTGGGTCTGGCCGATGCCGGGCAGCTCGTATTCGATCGGGTCTTCCACCGTCAGCACGTTGGTGGTGCTGGTGTCGATGCGGCCCAGGGCAGCGTACAGCGTGGTCGTCTTGCCCGAGCCGGTGGGGCCGGTGACGAGCACGATGCCGTGGGGCTGGTCGATCAGTCGTGCAAAGCGCGCCAGGGTGTCGCCGCCCATGCCCAGGCTTTCCAGCGTGAAGCGTGTGTCGCCCTTGTCGAGCAGACGCAGCACCGCACGCTCGCCATGGGCCGAGGGCAGCGTGGACACGCGCACGTCCACGCCGCGCCCGCCGATGCGCAGCGAGATGCGCCCGTCCTGGGGCAGGCGCTTCTCGGCGATGTCGAGCTCGGCCATGATCTTCAGGCGCGAGATCAGCGCCGCATGCAAGGCCTTGTTGGGCTGCACCACCTCGCGCAGCGTGCCGTCCACGCGGAAGCGTACCGAAGAGCTGCGCTCGTAGGGTTCGATGTGGATGTCGCTCGCGCCGTCTTTGGCCGCCTGGGTGAGCAGCGCGTTGAGCATGCGGATGATGGGCGCATCGTTGGCGGCCTCCAGCAGGTCCTCCACGGCGGGCAGGTCCTGCATCATGCGCGACAGGTCCACGGCACTTTCGACCTCGCCCACGACCGCCGCGGCACTCGACTCGCCGCCGGCATAGGCCGTGGCAATGCGCTGGGCGAGGCTGGCCTGGGGTTCGTGCTCGAAGCGGTCCACCTGGAAATGGCGCAGCACTTCGGACAGGGCCGGCACGGCGGCCTGGGCGTCGGCCCATAGCGTGAGCTGCTGGCCGTCGTCTTCCAGCAGCAGGTGGTGCGCCTTGGCAAAGGCGTAGGGCAGGGGGTGGCGGACGGCCATGGCGGGCAGTGCCTCTCAATTCACCGGCTGGGGGCCGGCCGGTGCGGGGGCGGGCGGTGTGGCCGCATCGGCCGGTGGCGGCAGCTCGCGCGCGGGCAGCACGGGCGCTTCGTTGACCGGCAGCAGCGTGCGCGGCGACGGCTGGGTGGCGAGCTGCTGCGCGCGGATCTGGTCGTAGCGGTCCAGCGAGAGGCGGTTGGAGGCATCCTGGTCACGCATCACCACCGGGCGCAGGAAGACCATCAGGTTGGTCTTCACGCGCGAGCGGTTCTCGCTTCGGAACAGGCCGCCCAGCACCGGCACATCGCCCAGCACCGGCACTTTGTCCCGGTTGTCGGTGAACTGGTCCTGCATCAGCCCGCCCAGCACGATGATCTGGCCGTCATCGACCACCACGCTCGATTCGATCGAGCGCTTGTTGGTGACCAGCCCGGCGGTGGCATCGGCCACGCCGCGCGAGACATTCTGGTTCACCACGCTGGAGACTTCCTGATAGATCGACAGGCGCACCGTGCCGTTCTCGCCGATCTGGGGCTTGACGCGCAAGGTGATGCCCACGTCCTTGCGCTCGATCGTCTGGAAGGGGTTGACCGCGCCGCTGCCGGTGCCGGTGTTGGTGAACTGGCCGGTGACGAAGGGCACGTTCTGGCCGATGGTGATCTTGGCTTCCTCGTTGTCCAGGGTCACGAGGTTGGGCGTGGACAGGATGTTGCCGTCCACGTTTTGCTCCAGGAAGCGGGCCAGGCCGGCCAGCGTATAGGTGCCCAGGAAGTTGCGCACGATGCCCACGTTCAGGCCGGCCGAGGGCAGCGAACCGCTTTGCCCGCCGGTGGCGGCGGCCAGCGAGAGCTGGATGATGTTGTTGCCCCCGGTGCCGAAGTTGGTGCCGCCGACCAGGCCCCATTTGTCGCCTTCCTTGCCCAGCAGTCCCTGCCACTGGAAGCCCACGTCGGCCGCCTTGGTGGCGTTGACCTCGACGATCATCGTCTCGACGTAGACCTGGGCACGCCGGGAGTCGAGCTGGTCGATCACCGCGCGCAACTGGCGGTACAGCGGGTCGGGGGCGGTGATGATCAGCGAGTTGGTCGCCGGGTCGGCCTGGATGAAGCCGCCGGTGGAAGGCTGCGCCGCGGCCGCCACCGGGGCGGTGGCCTGGGGGGAGATGACGCTGCTGCCCCCGCTCGTGCCTCCCAGTGTGGCGCCGGTGGCCGTGGCCGGCGCGCCGGTGAGGGTGCCGCCGCCCGAGGCGGCGCCCCCGCGGCCATCGGTCGGGAAGGCGGCACGCAGCACCTGGGCCAGACGCACCGCGTCGGCGTTCTTCAGATAGACCACATGGATGTTGCTGCCGCCCGCGCCGGCGGCGCCGGGCACGTCGAGCTTGGCGACGATCGAGCGGATCAGCGCCAGGCGGGCCGGGTTGGCCGCGCGCACCAGCAGGGCGTTGGTGCGCGAGTCGGCCAGCACCACGCCGGCCGAGGTGCTGCCGCCGGCCACGGCTTGTGCGGTGCCCTGCGCAGCCGCAGGCGCGGGGGAGACGCCGGCGGCTGCAGCAGCACTTTGCTGGTCCACCAACCGCTGCACCAGCACGGCCACGTCGGCGGCCACCGCGTGCTGCAGCGGGATGACCTCCACGTCGGTGGCATTGGGCAGGTCCAGCGCGGCGATGATGCGCGACAGGCGCCGCAGGTTGTCGGCATAGTCGGTGATGACCAGCGAGTTGTTGCCCGGGTTCACATTGATCGTGTTGTTCGGGCTGATCAGCGGACGCAGGATGGTGACGAGGTTGTTCGCGTTCTCGTGCTGGATGCGGAAGATCTGGGTGAGGATGGTGTCGCCACGGGCAGCCACGCCGGGCCCCGCGGACACCACGCCGGTCTGCAGCTTGGCATCGGCCTCGGGCACGATCTTGTACAGGCCCTCGACCTCCACCACGG
>NZ_JBKBVU010000222.1:0-4824 GCF_046289365.1 Caldimonas sp.
CTCCATCGTGCAGATGCCCAAGGGCATCCCGGTGGCGACCTTCGCCATCGGGACGGCCGGCGCCGCCAATGCGGCCCTCTTCGCCGTGGCCCTGCTGGCCAACGAGAACCCCGCGCTGCGAGAGAAGCTGCTGGACTTCCGCGCCCGCCAGACCGAGGCGGCGCGGGCGATGACGCTGCCGCCTGCAGGAGCGCCGGCATGAACGGCACCGTGCAGCCGGGTGCGACCCTGGGCGTGATGGGCGGCGGCCAGCTCGGCCGCATGTTCGTGCACGCGGCCCAGACCCTGGGCTACTTCACCGTCGTGCTCGACCCGGACGTGAGCAGCCCGGCCGGGCTGGTGGCACACCACCACATCCAGGCCGACTACCTGGACGAGCAAGGCCTGGCGCAGCTGATGCAGCGCAGCGCCGCGATCACCACCGAGTTCGAGAACGTGCCCTCGGCGGCCCTGGTCACGCTGCAGGCGCATCGTCCGGTCGCCCCGGGTGCGCAAGCGGTGGCGATCTGCCAGGACCGCGCCCTGGAAAAAGCGCATTTCAGGCGCTGCGGTGTGCCCTGCGCACCCCATGCCGTGATCGAAACGCCCGAGCAGCTCGCCGCGGTCGATGCCGAGCTGCTGCCGGGCCTGCTCAAGACCGCCCGCCTGGGCTACGACGGCAAGGGCCAGGTCGCGGTGACGACACCGCAGGACCTGGCAGCCGCCTGGGAGCAGCTCGGCCGCGTGCCCTGCGTGCTCGAACAGCGCCTGGACCTGGCCTTTGAGGTGAGCGTGATCGTCGCGCGCAACGCCCAGGGCGAGGTGGTGCATTACCCGGTGCAGCGCAACCTGCACCGGGAGGGCATCCTGGCGGTCACCACCGTGCCGGCCCCGGACGTGAGCCCCGAGCTGCAAGCGCAGGCCATCGGCGCGGCCGAGCACCTGGCCGCCTCGATGCACTACGTGGGCGTGCTGTGCGTGGAGTTCTTCGTGCTGCGCGACGGCCGGCTGCTGGCCAACGAGATGGCGCCGCGGCCGCACAACTCGGGCCATTACACGCTGGACGCCTGCGACGTGTCGCAGTTCGAGTTGCAGGTGCGCACGATGACCGGGCTGCCGCTGGTGGCCCCGCGCCAGCACTCTGCGGCCGTGATGCTCAACTTGCTGGGCGAGTTGTGGTTCGACGCCCAGGGGCGCGAGCGCGAGCCGGCCTGGGCCGAGGTGCTGGCCCTGCCCGGGGTGCATCTGCACCTGTACGGCAAGCTGGCCGCACGCCCCGGACGCAAGATGGGCCACCTGACCGTGACGGCAGCCTCTGCGGCCCAGGCCGACGAGGTGGCGCGGCGTTGTGCCGAGCGACTCGGCATCGCTCGCTGGTGAAGGGGCACGACCACCGTGGCGCGCATCCTTGACGGCACCCCTGCCGCCCAGATCGCCGAGGCCCTGGAGGCCCTGGCGGCCGGCCGCCTCGTGGCCTTCCCGACCGAAACGGTCTATGGCCTGGGCGCAGATGCCGGCCAGGACGAGGCCGTGCGCGGCATCTTCGCCGCCAAGGGCCGGCCGGCCGACCACCCGCTGATCGTGCACGTGGCCAATGCCGAAGCCGCCCTGGCGCTGGCCCGGGCCGTGCCGCCGGCGGCCCGCCGGCTGATGGACGCCTTCTGGCCCGGCCCGCTCACCGTGATCGTGCCGCGCCGCGAAGGGGTGGCCACAGCGGCGGCCGGCGGACAGGACACGATCGGCCTGCGCTGCCCGGCCCATCCGGTGGCCCAGGCCCTGCTCCAGGCGGCCAGCCGGCGCGGCCTGCTCGGACTGGCCGGCCCCAGCGCCAACCGCTTCGGCCGGGTCAGCCCGACCACCGCCGCCCACGTGGCAGCAGAGTTCGGCGACGAGGTGCTGGTGCTCGACGGCGGGCCCTGCCCGGTGGGCATCGAATCGACCATCATCGACTGCTCACGCGCCCGCCCCGTGCTGTTGCGCCCCGGCACGCACACCCGAGCCCAGATCGAGGCCGCGCTGGGCGAACCCCTGCTCGACCGCGATGCACAGGCCCCGCGGGCCCCCGGCACCCTCAAAGCCCACTACGCGCCCCGCGCGGTCGTGCGCCTGATGAGCACGGACGTGCTGCGCACGGCCCTGCAAGTCTGGGGCCAGACCCCGGGGCCGGTGGCCTTGTATGCCCGTACCGTTCGCCCGGCCAAAGGCATGTTGTATCGGGCCATGCCCGATGATGCCGCTGCGGCCGCGCGGGAGTTGTTTGCCGCCTTGCGTGAATTCGACGAGCGCGGTGCGCGGATCATCTGGGTCGAAAGCCCGCCCCCCGGCCCCGAGTGGGACGGTGTGCGCGACCGACTCACACGCGCTGCTGCCGCCTGATCCCCCCCCCAATGCTTCGTGGAGTGTGCATGTCTTTGTCGTCTTTCGGTGCCCGCTGGCGCCAACGATCGCTGGCGGCCGTGGCGGCCGCCTTGGCCCTGGCAGGCTGTGGCGGTGATGTTTACGATCCCTTTCAGCCTACGCGCATTTTTTCCTTCGGCGACGGCCACAGCGCGATGGCCAGCGACGGGCGCAAGTACACCGTGAACGATCTGGCCGACTGCCGGAACTACCGCACTTGGAACCAGCTCGTGGCCGAAAACTACGGCTTTGCCTTTGCGGCCTGCAACCCATCCAACCTCACCGGCAACCGCGTGGCCCAGCTCTACGCCGACGAAACCTGGACCCTGGCCAACGTGCGCACCCAGGTGGAGGCCCAGCTGCCCAACCTGGGCACCGGCGACATGGTGCTGCTGCAAGTGGGCGCGCAAGACGTGTGGGCACTGTACGCACAGGACCCGAGCGCCGTGCCCCCGAACTACGAGGACGAGGGGCTGTGCAGCCAGGCCAACCTGCCCACCACCCTGCGCGAAGCCTGCAACCGCGGCGCCGACCTCGGCCGGCTGGTGCAGCAGATCACCGACCGCGATGCGCGCGTGCTGGCCATCGATGTGGTCAACCAGGGCAAGACCCCGCGCGGGCTGGCCGAACCCGTGGCCGGGCGCACTTTGCTCAAGGCCTTGACCGATGCCTTCAATTCCGGCTTCTACAACAGCTTCGGCAACAACAGCCGCAAGGCGGCCTATGCCCAGGTGAACAACCTGGTGCGCCTGGCCACCGATGGCGACAGCAACACCGGCTACCGGTTCACCCATGAAGGCACGGCGGCGTGCACCGTGCAGCCCGCCATCGATTGCTCGACGTCGACCGTACAGTCGGACTACGACACCAGCTTGAGTTCCTACAAGTACGTGTGGGCCGACGATTTGTACTTCAGCCCCCAGATGAATCGCCTGATCGGCAACCTCGCCTGGCAGCGCGCCGAGCGGCACCCCTACTGACCGCCCCGGCCGGGGCCTGCGGACCCGGGGGCTGGGCCCTCGGCGCGGTCGCGCAAGGCCCATTGCACCAAAGCCTCCAGGGCCGGGCGTGCGGCGGCCGCGCGCGGGTGGTTGACGATGGCCACAAAGCTGTAGCGCTGTCCACTGTCGCCCAGCACATAGCCGGCCAGGCCGGCCACATCACGCAGCGAGCCGGTCTTCAGATGCGCACGCCCGGGCTCGGTGCGGCTGCGCCGCAAGGTGCCATCGCGGCCCAGGACCGGCAGCGAGGCCATCAGCTCGGGCATCACCGGGTCGGCCCAGGCCGCTTGCAGCAGCCGGGTGAACACCGCTGCGCTCGCGCGGGCCTGCCGCGACAGCCCGGCACCGTTGTCCAGCACCACCGCGGCATCGGGCACCCCCAGGCGGGTGCGCAGCCAGTCCTGCACCACCGCCCGTGACGACGCCAAATCGCCCTGGCCACGGCGCTCGCGCCCCAACGTCAGGAACAGCTGGCGGGCCATCACGTTGTTGCTGAACTTGTTGATGTCGCGCACCACCTCGGCCAAGGCCGGCGAGGTGCTGGCCACCAGCGGCTTGAGGCCCTCGGGCACCCGGCCTTCGCGCACCGTGCCTGACAACTGCCCCCCCAGGCTGCGCCACAGCCCCAGCACGGCCTGGGCGTTGTAGCCGCGTGGATCGGCGTGCGCGATGGCCCATTGGTTCTCGCCGCAGCGCGCCGGATAGGCGCCGCGCAAGCGCAGCCGGGCGGGATCGCCCAGCTCGGCCTTGAGCAGGGCCCGCCAGTCGGCGCACTCGGCAGTGAAGTCCAGCGGCACCCAGGGGTCGACCGCAAAGCCGTGCAGCGGCGGCTCCACCGTGACCCAGGCCCGCGCGCGGGCCGGATCGGGCACGAAGCCCAGCGCGATGGACTTGTAGTTGATCAGCAGCGCGTCGGGCAGCACGTTGTACGGGCGCCAGGGCTCCTCGTCGAAGGCCCCCGGATCGCCCGGCGGCAGCTCGAAGGCCGAGCCGTCGAGCACGATGTCCCCCCGGATCTCGCGGACGCCCAGTTGCTGCACGCGCCGCAGCAGCAGCCACAGCCGCTCGACCACCAGCTTCGGGTCGCCCTGGCCCTGCAGGTACAGCGTGCCTTGCAGCACCCCGTCGGCCACCGCTCCCTCGGCATAGACCGGCGTGGTCCAGGTGTAGGCCGGCCCAAGCAAGTCCAGCGCGGCATAGGTGGTGACGAGCTTCATCAGCGAGGCCGGGTTCATCGGCACCTGGGCCTGGTGGCTCAGGCGGGGCGCGCCGCCGCCGACCGGCACCACCTCGACGGCCAGGGCCTCGCGCGGCACCTGGGCCTGCGCCAGCGCCGCCTCCACCGGCGCCGGCAGGACCGGTGGCACGCTCTGGGCCTGCGCGGGGCCGCGCGCCAGCGCGAGCCCCAGGACGATCGCAGCAAGGGTCCAGGGGGGGGGAAGGGGAA
>NZ_JBKBVU010000223.1:0-4818 GCF_046289365.1 Caldimonas sp.
CTTTTTTGTTTTTTTTCCTGTCCCTAGGCTTCTGCCCCGGTTTCTGGTCCCCCAGCCCGTGGTCCCCTCTCCCGGGCCACTTCGCGCAGTTCGTGCAGGATGTCTTCGGCCTGGACGGGCATGGCCGGGATTGTCGGGGTTTGCCTGGGGGCCGGTTAGTGGGGGGACCCTAGGCCAGAGGGCATGGTGGGTGCCACACTGGCGCCGATGCAGAGACGGACCTTCCTTCGCTTAGGGCTGGGCTCGGCCTTGGTGCTGGGGGCCTTGGGCGCGGGCCTGACTTGGTGGCGCCCGGGGCTGGAGCACGGGCGGTTCACGTCGGCGACGCGACGGGTGCTCGTTCGCCTGTGCGAGGCGGTGCTCGAGGGCAACCTGCCGGAGGCCCCCATGGCCCGCGAGGCGGCCCTGCAGGCGCAGATCGTTCGGCTCGAGGCTTTTGCGGCCGGGCTGCCCGCGGCCACCCGCGACGAACTGGGGCAGTTGCTGGGGTTGCTGGCCCTGCCACCGGGGCGGCGCTGGTTGGCAGGGGTGGCGCCGGACTGGGCCGAGGCCTCGGTGGCGCAGGTGCAGAAGGGGCTGCAGGACATGCGGCTGTCCTCGCTGGCCGTGCGCCGTCAGGCCTATCACGCACTGCGGGACATGATCAATGGCACCTACTTTTCCGAACCGGCCCATTGGCCGGCACTGGGCTATCCCGGCCCGGCCGATCTTTGAGGGGCAGCCTCGATGAGCCGGCGTCCCGATCCGGTGGCCGAAGGCCTGTTGCGGGGCTGGCGAGTGCTGGGAGGGGGGCATGCCCAGCCCCCCGAGCGCATGGGCTGCGACGTGGTGATCGTGGGCAGCGGGGCGGGTGCGGGCATCACGGCCGAGCTGCTGACGCAGGTGGGGCTGGACGTGGTGATCGTCGAGGAGGGGCCGCTGCGCAGCAGCCGCGACTTCCGCCAGCTCGAAAGTGAGGCCTATCCGCAGCTTTACCAGGAGAGCGCGGCGCGCAAGACGGCGGACAAAGCGATCAACATCCTGCAGGGGCGCTGCGTGGGAGGGTCCACGACGGTGAACTGGACGAGCTCCTTCCGCACACCCGATGCCACGCTGGCTTATTGGCAGGAGCACTTCGGCCTGCGCGATGTGGACCCGCTGACGATGAGCCCCTGGTTCGCGCAGGCCGAGCGGCGGCTGCACATCGGTGCCTGGCTGGTGCCGCCCAACGAGAACAACGACCTGCTGCGGCGCGGCGCGGCCCGCCTCGGCATCGCCGCGCCGGCCATCTTGCGCAATGTGAAGGACTGCTGGAACCTGGGCTCTTGCGGCATGGGCTGCCCGACCAATGCCAAGCAGTCGATGCTGGTGACCACGATCCCGGCGGCGCTGGAGCGCGGTGCTCGCTTGCTGGTGGAGACGCGCGCGCTGCGCTTTGAGCACGATCAGGGGCGGGTCTCGGGCCTGCTGTGCGTCCCGGTGCAGCCCAACGGCGATGTGGCCACGGGCCGGCCGGGCACGCGCATCCAGGCGCGGCACTATGTGGTGGCTGGCGGTGCGATCAACTCACCGGCCCTGTTGTTGCGGTCGAAGGCCCCGGATCCGCACGGCTTGCTGGGGCGTCGCACCTTCTTGCATCCGGTGGTCATTTCGGCGGCCCGTTTCGATCAGCGTGTGCAGGGGTGGCAAGGGGCGCCTCAGACGATCTACACGGACCATTTCCTGGACGTCCACCCGATCGATGGCCCGATGGGCTACAAGCTGGAGGCGCCACCGCTGCATCCGGTGGTCTTCGCCACGACGCTGTCGGGGTTCGGTCGGTCGCAGGCCGAGCTGCTGGCTCAGTTCGCCCACACTCATGCCCTGCTGGCGCTGCTGCGCGACGGTTTCCATCCGGACTCGCCGGGCGGGCGCGTCGTGCTGCGTGATGACGGCTCACCGGTGCTGGACTATCCGCTCAACGACTTCGTGATGGACGGGGCCCGCCGGGCGCTGTTGAGCATGGCCGAGATCCAGTTCGCGGCCGGGGCCCGGCAGGTGATTCCGGTGCACGAGATGGCCCGGCCTTACACCACCTGGCAGGAGGCCCGTCAGGCGCTGGAAACGCTGCCGATGAAGCCGCTGCTCACGCGGGTGGTGAGCGCCCACGTGATGGGCGGTTGCGCGATGGCTGCGGGCGAAGCCCAGGGGGTGGTGCGGCCCGATGGTCGGCATTGGCAGCTCGAGAACCTCAGCGTGATCGACGGTTCGATCTTCCCGACCAGCATCGGGGCGAACCCGCAGTTGTCGGTCTACGGTTTTGCGAACCGGCTGGCCACCGGCCTGGCCACGCAGCTGACCGGGCGGACCCCGGTGCTGGCATGAGCGGGGGCGGGCCGTGAGTGCCGCTGGGACGACGAGCCGCCTGGCTCGCTTGCAGCAGGCGCTCACGCTGGGCCTGGGGGTCTTCGTGCTGGGCTGGGCGGCTGCGGCCTGGGCCCTGGGGCGGCCGGCGTGGATGCCACTGGGCGCATTGATGGTCTTGGCCGGGTATGTGCTGGTGATGGCGCTGGAGTTCGTGCTGGTGGCCTGCCTGCATGATGGTGATGCGGCGCCGCGGGCGACGGCTGGCCAGTTGCTGCGCGCCTGGTGGGGCGAGGTGACGACGGCGCCCGTGGTCTTCTGTTGGCGCCAGCCCTTCTTCTGGGATGCCGTGCCCGATCGGCCGGACGGCAGGCCCGGACGGCGCGGCCTGGTGCTTGTGCATGGCTTCGTGTGCAACCGGGGCCTGTGGACGCCGTGGCTGCGCGAACTGACGCGACAGGGGCATCCCTTCCTGGCCGTCAACCTCGAGCCGGTGTTCGGCTCGATCGAGGACTATGTGGACACCATCGAAGCGGCGGTGAGCCGGCTGGAGTCGGCCACGGGACTGCCGCCGGTGCTGGTGTGCCACAGCATGGGAGGGCTGGCGGCGCGAGCCTGGTTGCGGCGCTGGCGCTCCCAGGGGCGCGTGCACCGCGTGATCACGATCGGCACGCCTCACCACGGCACCTGGCTGGCACGCTTCGGCCTGGCGCGCAACACCCGCCAGATGCGTCTGGCCAACGCCTGGCTCGAGGCGCTGGCGAGCGAGGAGCCGCCGTCATGCCACCGGCGTTTCACCTGCTTCTACGGGCATTGCGACAACATTGTCTTCCCGGCATCGACCGCCACCCTGGCCGGCGCGGACAACCGGCATCTCGAGGCCACGGCCCATGTGCACATGGCCTTTCACCCGGCAGTGTGGGACGAGGCGATGCGCTGGTTGTCCGTCGGGGAGGGCGGAGACGCCCAGCCGCCGCAGGCGCTTCACGAGCCGCGCTTGCGGATGCGGTACTCCACTTCGTAGATCGAGAAGAGCCCGCACAGGTAACGCTCGAAGAGCTCGATGCCGAGCGTGCTGCGGTTGACCACGCGGTTGAGCAGGCCGCTGAGCATGGGCACGCGCACACCCAGCAGGCGAGGACGCGCATAGGGCTTGAAGCCCACGCGCACCTGGTCGAGGGACCAGCCGGGGATCGTGGCATAGCGTGGCACGGTCCGGTGCAGGCAGGAACGTTCGCAGAAGTAGCTGAAGGTGTGGACGCCGAAGAAGAGGCGGTGGGTGGGATCGGAGTAGAAGTATGGGTTGGAGTAGTGCGGCACGATGATGTGCAGGCTACCTCCAGGGCGCAAGACCCGATCGATCTCCAGCAGCATCGGTCGCAGGTGGTGGCCGTCCACATGTTCGAGAAAGTGGCGCGTGTAGACGTCCTGTACGCTGTGATCCGGCAGGCTGCGCAGGTACTCCATCACGTCCATGCGGACGTCCACCGCACTGCCTTCGCCGATGTCGATGCCGATGAATCCTGGGATGCGTTTGGAGCCGCAGCCCAGGTTGAGCCGCAGGCCGTCCGAGGGGGGCGGCGCCGGCGTGGACGGGTCGATCAGTCGTTCGGTCTTCAAGCCTGTTCCCGGTTCATGTCGAATGCACGGACTGCGCAGTGGGCGCAGGGTGCAGCAGTTGCGCGAGTGCTGCATCCCAGGCCCGACAGATGGTGCCCAGGTCGTGGTGCTGCAGCAACCGCTGACGGGCTGCCTGCACACGGCGTTCGCGTTCGCCGGCATCGGCCATCAGGCGACCCAGGCCCTCGTCCCAGTCGTCCAGGACGGCCCAGTCCTCGAACTCCTCGTAGGAAGGGATGCGGTCGGCCGCCACAGCCAGGCCATTGTAGAAGGCTGTGGCCAGTCGGTTGGGGGTCTTGCAGCGTGTGAAGGGGTTGATCTGGGCCGGGATGATCGCGATCGCGTGACCGGCCAGGGCCTGTCGGAACACGGCGGGCGACCAGGGAATATAGAGGGTCGGCAATGTCCAATGGCTCAGGTGGCGGCGAAAGGCGTCCTCGCTGTTGCTCAGCACGGTCAGGCTCACAGCCTGGGTGCGATGGTGCGCATGTAGCGAGCGCTCGATGCGGGTCAGATCCTGCAGCCCGCCGTCGGCGTAGCTTGCTCCATGGTTGCCGAACCACAGCAAGCGGCGGCCGGGCGCGATGTCGCGTGATGCCAGGAAGCGCCGCAGACGCCAGGCGTGCCAGCGCTGCTGCAGCGTGACGCCCCCCACCGGCAGTGCCGTGTCAAGCGGATCGCCGATGACCTGGATCGGCCGGTCGCCGCCAGTCTCCTGGTGAATCACCTCGGCCAAGGCGGGCGTGGAGGCGACCACCAAGTCGACCTCTTGCACGGCACGGCGCAGGCAGGCGGGGAGCGCGCGCCACCGAAGAGAGTCGTCCTTGGCGTAGAAACGGGTGTCGCACCGACCGAGAACCAGACAAATTTCCTGCC
>NZ_JBKBVU010000224.1:0-4797 GCF_046289365.1 Caldimonas sp.
GCCTCGCCGCTGAGCGTGCGCGAGGTGCTCGACCGCCACGGCGGCGAGTTCTGGTTCGAGCGCGAGCGCACGCGCAACCAGGCCTTCTTCCGCTTCCTGCTGCCCCAGGCGGCCGCGCCCGAGGCGGCCGATCCTGCGCCGCCGGCCGTGGGCGACAGCCGCCCGGAGTTCTACGACTTCGACCTTTTCCGCACCACCGACTCGACCGAGGAGCTGGCCCAGCGCCGGCTGGTGGACCTGGTGTACACGGTGTTCGACACCGAGACCACCGGCCTGGAGCCCTCGGCCGGCGACGAAATCCTCCAGATCGGTGCCACCCGCATCGTCAACGGCCGGCTGCTGCGCCACGAGTGCTTCGAGCAGCTCGTCGATCCGCAGCGCCCCATTCCGGCCGCCGGCATCCCGATCCACGGCATCACGCCGGAGATGGTGCAGGGACAGCCCACGATCGACACGGTGCTGCCGGCGTTCCACGCCTATGCCCGCGACACGGTGCTGGTGGCGCACAACGCGGCCTTCGACATGCGCTTCCTGCAGCTCAAGGAGGCCCGCACCGGCGTGCGCTTCGACCAGCCGGTGCTCGACACCCTGCTGCTGTCGGCCGTGGTGCACCCGCACCAGGACTCCCACAAGCTCGAAGCCATCGCCGAGCGCCTGGGCGTGACGGTGTTCGGCCGCCACACTGCGCTGGGCGACGCCATCGTGACGGCCGAGATCTTCCTCAAGCTCATCCCGCTGCTGGCGGCCCAGGGCATCCACACCCTCGGGCAGGCGCGGGACGCCTCGAAGAAGACCTTCTACGCGCGCATCAGCTACTGAAGGCCGGGGCGCGGGCCGGCCTTCACAGGTCGAGCACCAGGCGCGGGCAGCGCGCTCGCGAGCAGCAGGCCATCATGCGCTGGTGCGCCTCACGCTCGGCGCGGCCCAGCACGCTGTCGCGGTGATCGACCTCGCCGTCGAGCACGCCGACCTCGCAACTGCCGCACAGGCCTTCCTCGCAGTCGCTTTGCACATCCACATTCGACGCCCGCAGCACTTCCAGCAGCGTCTTGTCGGCCGGCACCTGCAGACGCAGCCCCGAGCTGCGCAGCTCCACCTCGAACGGCTGCTCCTGTGCAGGATCGAGTCGCCGTGCCCCGCCCGAGAAGTGCTCGACGCGCAAAGCGTCTTCGGGCCAGGCGGCTGCCAGCCGCTCCAGTTCGTCGAGCATGCGCTGGGGGCCACCGGCGGCTTCGACGCCAACCCGCAGGGCCCGATCGCCCAGGCCGTGGCCGCCGAGGCCCGTGCGGCCAGCGCGGCGCTGGGTCATCGAGCCTGATCCGGCCCCGCCTGCGACACGCCGGAACGGCTCAGGCGCCCATCCGGTCGGCCAGGTCGGCCAGATCGGCGGCCTCCAAGTCCACCGGCACGCCAGCCCGGACCTCCCCCCGCCCCGGTCCATGCTCATCGGGGCGGGCAATGAAGGCAGTGCGCAGGCCCGCCGCGGCGGCCGCGGCCAAGTCGGAAGAATGGGCCGCGACCATCATCACCTCGTGGGGGTCGCAATCGAAGGCGCGTGCCGCGGCGAGGTAGACCTCAGGCTTGGGCTTGTAAT
Organism: Caldimonas sp.; assembly: GCF_046289365.1. Lineage (NCBI taxonomy): Bacteria > Pseudomonadati > Pseudomonadota > Betaproteobacteria > Burkholderiales > Sphaerotilaceae > Caldimonas > Caldimonas sp. The sequence continues at coordinate 1,595 of NZ_JBKBVU010000224.1, forward strand.
CGCGCGCCACCTCGGCCCCCAGGATGGCATCCCAGTGCCAGTCGTTGCGCCGCGCCAGGTCCACCATCAGCGAGATATTGCCGTTCGAGCACGGGGCGACGAGAAAGCGCTCGCGCAGCCGCGCCAGCGCCGGCCTCACGTCGGGCCAAGCGTCGAGCCGGTGCCAGGCGCGGTTCAGGTGCACGCGCATGGGCTCGTCGACCGCGGCGTCCAGGCCAAACTGGCGCAGCACCACGTCGAGGTTGCGGCGGTGCAGGATATCCAGCGTCGAGAACGGCCGCCGGCCCGAGCGCACCTCCTCCATCGCCGGCTGGTACTCGTCCCGCCAGGCATCGGCAAAGGCCAGCGCATCCACCCGCAAGCCCAGGCGCTGCAGCGCGAGCTGCACCTCGCGGGCGATGCTGGTACGCCAGTCCACCAGGGTGCCAAAGACATCGAAGACAAGGGCGCGCACAAACGTCATGGCGCTGGCTCCAGGAAAAGATGTTCCGCCAGTGTCTCAAACCTCGCACCGGCCCGCCCCCCCAAACGCGCGATCTGCGCCCTTGAATCGCCCGATGGATCTGCGACGGGCTGCGCTGCCCCTTCAGTTTGCACCGGCCATGCCGATAGTGCTCGACATACGCCCCATGAGGCCCGAAAGGCGCCCAGGGCGCCTTGTCCTTTCCGAGGAGCACACTTCATGAATATCCTGCGCAACCTGCGAGTCGGCACGCAATTGATCGGTGGCTTTTCGATCGTCTGTGTGATCGGCGCGCTCATCGGTGCGGTCGGGCTGTGGCGTTCAGCCCAGATGAACGAACTGGCCCGCCAGATGTACGACCGTCAGGTCGTCGGTCTGAATGCCGCGGCCGAGACGGCCTTGGCCCTGCTCGAGGCCAACCGGGCCGCGACGAACGCGGTGTTCGCCGACACCTTGGGCGAGCGCCAGAAGCACATCGCGTCCACCCGGGCCCGCCTGGAAGCCACCCGCGAAGCCCTGGGGCGCACGGAGACCCGGTTCTTCACGGACGAGGGCAAGCAGCAGGTGCATCGCGCGCGCGAACAGGTGCAAAAGGTGTCCCAGGTGGTGGACGAGCTGCTCACGCGCCTGGACAGCGAACCGCCCGGCGAGGCCTGGACTGCCGCCGACATGCTGAGCAATGAACTGCGCCCGGCGGTGGACGAGGCCGATGCACTGCTCAAGCAGCTCATGCAGCGCAAGCAGGCCGATGCGGCCGGCCTGGCCGAGGCCACCACGGCCACCTTCGCCAGCGGCCGTGTCGCGATGATCGCCCTGACCCTGGGCGGCTTCGCCGTGGGCCTGGGCCTGGGCATCTGGCTCACCCGGCGGCTGACCCGCCAGCTCGGCGGCGAGCCGGCCGACGTGGCCGCGGTGGCCAATGCCATCGCCGAAGGAGACCTGACCAGGGCCATCGACACTTCGCACGCGCGGCCCGGCAGCGTGGTTCACGCCATGCACACCATGCAAGAGGCGCTACGCCGCGTGGTGGGCAGCGTGCGCACCGGCAGCGACCACATCGCCACCGGCTCCAGCCAGATCGCCAGCGGCAATGCCGACTTGTCGCAGCGCACCGAGGAGCAAGCCAGCAACCTGCAGCAGACCGCCGCCTCGATCGAGCAACTGGTCAGCACCGTTCAACACAATGCCGAGACCGCCCGCCAGGCCGCCCAGCTCGCTGGCGTGGCCAGCGACGTGGCGGCCAAGGGCGGCCAGGTGGTGGGCGAGGTGGTGCACACCATGGGCGAGATCAACGCCAGCTCCAAGAAGATCGCCGACATCATCGGCGTGATCGACGGCATTGCCTTCCAGACCAACATCCTGGCGCTGAACGCCGCGGTGGAGGCCGCCCGCGCCGGCGAGCAAGGCCGCGGCTTTGCCGTGGTGGCCGGCGAGGTGCGCAACCTCGCCCAGCGATCGGCCCAGGCCGCCAAGGAGATCAAGAGCCTGATCCAGGCCAGTGTGGAGAGGGTGGAAGCCGGCAGTGGCCTGGTGGATCAGGCCGGGCAGACCATGAATGACATCGTGGCACAAGTCAAGCGAGTGACCGATCTCATCCAGGAGATCAGCGCGGCCACCACCGAGCAGACCTCGGGCCTGAACCAGATCAACGATGCCGTGGGCCAGCTCGACCAGGTGACGCAGCAAAACGCCGCGCTGGTGGAACAAGCGGCCGCCGCCGCCGACAGCCTGGCCCAGCAGGCCCGCCGTCTGGTGGAGGCCGTCTCCCAATTCAAACTGAGTGAACACGAGGCGGCGCAGGCCATTGCCCGCGCCCAGGCCTCCAGTGCGCAAGCCCTCGCCCCCTCGCCGCGCGATGCCGGCGACGACGATGGTTGGCGCACGCACTGAGGCACGGCCCGCTCACTCCTCACTCAGAAGCGCCCGGCCTGGAAACGCTGCTCCAGCACGCTTTGCAGGGTGTGGACGACGTCGAAGGCCTCCTTGAGCTGGCGGCGCTCGAAGTTGGACAGGCGGTCGACGACGAGGAAGTTGTCGGGCGGGTGGCCTTGCGCCATCTGGCCGGCCTGGTGGCGGATGCGCATCGCCGCCAGGAACTCCAGCGCCTGGCGCAGGTCGCGCACGCCGTCGGCGCTGATCTCGCCGCTGTCGGCCGCACGCTGCAGGCGGTCTTGCGTGTTCACCTCCTCCAGCGCCCCGGCCAGGGCATAGATGCGCGCCAGGTCGACGATGGGCACGATGCCGGAGTGCTTGAGGTCGATGGCACCGCGGTGCTCGCCGCTGCGGATCGGCGCAATCCCGCCGAACAGGCCCCGCGGCGGCCGATGGGCCAAGGCGTTGCCCACCATGTAGGCCAGGAAGATGCCGTTGCCGCGCGTGCGCTCGAGCATGTCGCTGCGCACCTGTTCGAGCAGCTCGGTGCGGCCGTGCACCGCGCGCAGGTCGAAGAACACGCAGGTGAGCATCAGCGCCTTGGGCTCGGGCTCGTCGATCCAAGTGCGGAAGTACTGACGCCAGCGGCGTTGGGGCTGGCGCCAGGCCGGCGTCATCGCCATCATCTCGCCGGGGCAGTGCACATAGCCGCAGGCCGCCAGGCCATCGCAGACGAAGCGTGCGAAAGCCTCGAAGTAGGCGCCGTGCCGGGCTTCGTCGTAGCCGTCGTCGAGCACCAGGCAGTTGTCCTGGTCGGACTTGGCGGTTTGCTCGCAGCGGGCCTGCGAGCCGGCGGCCACCCAGACGT
>NZ_JBKBVU010000018.1:0-32380 GCF_046289365.1 Caldimonas sp.
GGACAATGTACTGGCTGGCCCGGGAAGGGCCAAGCGCCTCTGCCGGTGGAGGTCCGCTCGAGCGATGGGTTAGGCGTCACTGTCGGGGCGTGGGCACGTCGAAGGCGAGTACCGTCAAGAACAGTTCTTGGCCCGGGTCATCCCGATTAGTGAACACGTAGCGGAAGGTAGTCTCGGTCGAACCCTGGAGGTCTCGCTTGTACTTTGGATGCGAGCGGACGCAGTCTGGAATCGCTGCCAGCACCTTCGAGAAGTCGCGGTTCCGGTTGAGGAGAACAATAGCTGTCTTCGTGTCGCGCCAAGCGCTATAGCCAAGCAACTGATCGATCGTATCGATGAGCTTCTTCGGGCCGGACCAGAACTTGCACTCAGCGATGAATATGTTGCGCCCCTCTGATCGGATCAAGATGTCGGTCTTCCCTTCGTAGTTGAAGGTCTCGCCTGTTGCTTGGCCTTGATAGTGTCCGTTCAGTTGAACGAGAAAGTGGGACCGCAGACCTTCCTCGTCGATGTCGTGAAAAGCGGAGGGGCTAAGCTCCATCACCTGCGTCATCGCTTGCATGACGCCCAGGATGTGCTCGTAATCCGCACTAGCCAACTGGGGCTCGGGTTTAAAGGGGGCGCTGCTTGCCGGCGGCATGACCGGCGAGAGCTTCCGCCGGACCTCTGGCGCGACAAAGGTCTTCGGTGCGTTCTCTCGCTCCTTCATCTTGAAGCCCAGGCTCGCGACCATGTTGCGGCTTGCGAGCAGCTTGGTCCGGCGAGCTTCAATGGCAGAGCGCGCCTCGCCCAGCAGTTGGTCATTCAAGCTCGCCATGTTCCCGCGCAGGTTCCCGAGGTAGCTCTGGATCTCGGCAATCGTTCTGTCAATCTGTGCACGCACCTGCCCAGCGTCTAAGTCGGTGCCGACGATGCTGAAGGTGACGAGCGAGCCGCGCACTGAAGCGCGCGGCGGATTCAAGGTGTATGGATTGGGCTGAATCTTGAAGGCCTCGGCCTCACCACTGAAAGGTACCTCGACTTCGATCTCGGTGCCTGTAATGTAGAAAGGCCTGCTGCGATCCATGATCATGCGCATCGGATCGCGGCTAACGTCAATCTGTCTCTCTCGCTGATCGACCACGACGTTGTCTACATCAAGCGTCGGAACTGTGATCCTGTACTTCTCGGCGAAGTAGACCGCCAAGTCCTCGACCGGAGTGTTGAGAAGGCGGTCTGCGTCGAGCTTCTCAATATCCGCTGCCATCTGTTGCCGCTGGTGGCGGTCGACCGCATACGAATCAGGTCCGGTGAAGAGATAGTCTTCGCGAGCCACGATATCTCCTGTGACGCCTAACGTTTGACATGAGGGGTGGCCAGACGGCGCAGCCGGCTGGACATCCCCTCGATGGAATGGTTAGAACTCACCAGTTAAGAGCCAAACTTGTGCAGCTGATGCAGCGTGTTTATGTCGAGCACCTCCCGCATGAAGCGCTCGCGGGTAGCCGCTTGGACGGGATCGCTCACGGCCGGCCAAACCTCTTCTACGCGGACGTTTTCGAGAGACAGGTTCGGTAGCGCGGAAGCCGTGGCTTCGCAAAGCTGCCTGTGGATGTCCGGCTCCATGAAGACGACAAGGATGCCAACTCGGTACTTCTCACCGTACTCACGTAGCTCCTGGAACTCCGGCAGCTTTTGAACCGACGGCTCGGATGCGCCGTGCGAGAAGGCGAAGTAAGCCCTGTCCGCAAACCTCTTGTGAGATACCGCTTCAAAAAAGACACGTCGCCAGTTGAAGTCTGTGAGCTTTGCCTCGACGGAAACCAGCTCAAGGTGCAGCGTCGAACTAAACCCTTCAAAGCACCGAATTCCAACGACATCGGGGTTGCCCCAGGCACCGCCCTTTTTCGACGAGGAGGTGTCTTCAGCTTGATAGTCCTTCGCCTCTAACCATTCGGCGAGTAACGCGTACAAGCGCTGCTCGCGATTTGACTTCGCTGGTGACGCCTCAACCTGTTGCGCTGATTCCTCCTCTGGAACATGCACCGGATCGGGGGTCGGCATCTCCAACTTGTAGCCGTACCTACCAGGCTCACGGATGACATGAGATTCCGGGTCATCGAGCATCCGAGTTAGAAATGTTCCCCAGCTTTTCTCGACGAGCGGGAGATCGGATTTGTGGTGCTTACGGATCCAAGCCAGAAGTTCCTGACCAGTGGCCCTCTCTTGACCCCTGGAATGCAAGTTCTCCAGGGCCCTGTGAGCCAGCTCCCGCGCCTTCTCGTATTTGTGCTTGTTCTTCGACACACCAGTCCTCCTAGTGAGTTCTAACGTGTTATAGGGAGCAAAACTGCTGCATAACACCGCCGGCCGTCTCCCTAACACCGACGGTCTGATCGGACGGTAACCCTTGCCCAGCCTGGGTTGGCAAGCAAAGACTGTATATTTGCACAGTACTGAATTTCATGCAAATCGGCGCAGCGTTCGCAAGGCGCACTTTGCCTGTGCTCACAGGTGCGGGCAATACCCCCCCCAAAGGGGCAAGAGCGACGTGGTGGGGCCGGCTGGTCCGTGCTTTTTTTCTCGCCGCTCTTGGCAGTCCCGCCTTTGCCGATGCCCCCTGGCCGGTCTCGGTGGCCCCGCCTTCCTACAATGCAGATGTGAACTTCTCGCCCGCCGGCGTGCTCAACGCCGATCTCCACTGCCATTCCAGCATCTCCGACGGCACGCTTTGCCCGGAGGACTTGGCGGCGCGCGCACAGGCCAATGGGGTGCAGTTGTGGGCACTGACCGACCATGACGAGGTGGGCGGGCAGCACCGGGCGCGGGCGGCCGCTTCCAGGCTGGGGCTGCCTTACCTCACGGGCACCGAGATCTCCGTGACCTTCGCGGGTGAAACCGTGCACATCGTCGGCTTGGGGTTCGACCCGGACGACGCGGCCCTGGTGGCGGGGCTGGCGCGCACGCGCGGCGGGCGCGAGGCGCGGGCGCGGGAGATGGCCGAGGGGCTGGCGCGGGTGGGCATCCATGGGGCCTATGAAGGGGCGCTGAAGTACGTGGGCAACCCCGAGCTGATTTCGCGCACCCACTTTGCGCGCTTCCTGGTGGAGGTGGGCGCCTGCCGCGACACGCAGGAGGTGTTCCGTAAATACCTCACCGAAGGCAAGCCCGGCTATGTGCCACACCGCTGGGCCAGCCTGCGCGATGCCGTGGGCTGGATCGTGAACGCCGGCGGCGTGGCCGTGGTGGCGCACCCGGGGCGCTACAAGTTCACGGCGAATGAGGAGTACGCGCTGTTCAGCGAGTTCCGCGAGTTCGGCGGTCGCGGCGTGGAGGTCGTCACCGGCAGCCACACCCAGCAGGACTACGTGAAGTACGCGGCGCTGGCGCAGGAGTTCGACCTGCTGGCCTCGCGCGGCTCCGACTTCCACTCGCCCGACGAGAGCCACACCGACCTGGGCGCCCTGCCCTACCTGAGCGGCACGCTGCGCCCGGTGTGGGAAGCGCTGGCCGATCGCATCCACCTGCCTTCGTGAACCCTGCCACCGCGGCTGCGCCCTCGCGTGTATTGTCCGGCATCGGGCTGACGGTGCTGGCCGTGGCCTGTTTTGCCACGCTCGACAGCGGCGTGAAGCACCTGAGCCTGGCGTTGCCCATGCTGGTGGTGGTGTGGTTCCGCTATGCCGTGCAGGCGCTTGTCATGGGGGTGTGGCTGGCCCTGCGCGGCGGGGCACGGCGCTTTCGTGTGCTGCACCCGCGCTTTCAGGTACTGCGCGGCGTGTTGCTGCTCACCACGAGCGTGCTGGCCTTCTATGCGCTGCGGGTGATGCCGCTGGCCGAGTTCACGGCCGTGGTGATGCTGGCGCCGGTGTTCGTGACGCTGCTGGCACCGCTGGTGCTGCGCGAGCACGTCAGTGCCCTGCGCTGGGCCCTGGTCATCGTGGCCTTTGGTGGGGCATTGCTCGTGATCCGCCCGGGCAGTGCCCTGTTCGGCACAGCGGCGCTGCTGCCGCTGATGGTGGCCCTGGCCAGCGCGCTGTTCCAGTTGGTCACGAGCCGCCTGTCGGGGCTGGAGTCGCCGATGACCACGCACTTTTGCACCGGGGTGGTGGGCGCCGGGCTGCTCAGCCTGGGCCTGCTGCTCAGCCCGGCTGGCACCTTCACGGCGCTCGCCCAGGCGGACTGGGGGCAATGGGCCGTGCTGGCCGTGGTGGCCTTGATGGGCACATTCGGCCACCTGGCCTTCATCTACGGCCTGGGCGGGCACCGGCGGCCGTGCTGATGCCCTTCACCTACGCCCAGATCGCATTTGCAACGCTGTGGGGCTGGATCATTTTCTCGCAGGCGCCCGATGCCTGGGCCTTCACCGGCATGGGCCTGATCACCGCCAGCGGGGCGGCCTCGGTGTGGCTGAACCTGCGCGCACGCTCGCAATCACAGGCGCCGGCAGCCGCGGACACGCTGGCCGACTGAACCCTGCTCAGGGCGCCGTGTGCTGGCCGCTGCGCCAAGGCGCCAGCGTCGCCTGCACCCGCCGGTCCACGGCCTGGCAGGCCTCGCCGCTGAACTGGCGCTCCAGCGCATCGAGTAGCGCCCGGGTGCGCGCGGGCATCAGGCGCCGGCCCGGGAACACCGCCCAGGCCACCGTGGCGGGCAGGTGCCAGTCGGTCAGCAGGGGCTGGAGTTCGCCGCTGCGCACATAGGGTTCGGCGAAATGGTCGGGCACGGCCGCGATGCCCGCGCCGGCACGGGCCAGCCGCATCAGCAGTTCGGGTGAGTTGATGGTGGCCCGCCCCGGTGGAATGCCCTCCCAGCGCATCTCGCCGCGGCTGAGCACCCAGGGGGCCGGCTCGCCGTTGCGCGAGAGCAGGCGCAGGGCCTCGTGCTCCATCAGGGCCTCGGGTTCGGAGGGCAGGCCCTGCCGGGCGATGTAGGTCGGCGAGGCATACAGGCCCACCGACAGCACCGCCAGGCGCCGCGCGGCAAGCGAGGCATCATCGGCCAGCTCGCCCATGCGGATGGCCAGGTCGAAGTTCTCGCCGATGAGGTCCACGCGCCGCGGGGTGATGTCCACCTCCAGGGTGATGGCAGGGTGGCGGGCGATGAAGTCCGCCAGCAGTTGGCTGAGCACCAGGTTGGCGAAGTCGCCCGGCATGGACACGCGCAGGCGGCCGCTGGGCTCGGCCTGGCGGTGCTGAGCGAGCAGGGCCGCCGCCTCGACCTCGTCGGCCACCTGGCGGGCATGGGCCAGCACATGGTGGCCGAAGTCGGTGAGGGTGAGCTTGCGGGTGGTGCGCAGCAGCAGCCGCTCGCCGAGCTGGGCCTCCAGCGCCGCCAGCCGGCGCGACACGGTGGATTTGGGCAGGCCGGTGCGCTCGGCGGCGCGGCTGAAGCTGCCTTCGTCGGCCACGCGGGCGAACAGCAACAGATCGTCAGCCTGGAGGTTCATGCCGCCCTCATTGTTCCATCAATGGTTCAATCTTATCCGAAAGATGATCTTCCGGATCGATTTTGAGACAACTAAAGTTCAAGACATCCGCAACCCAGACGCTTTCACGAGGAGCAGACCATGAACATCCTGCAAGTCAATTCCAGCGCCCGCATCGACGGCTCGCACTCGACCCGGCTGGCCAGCGCCCTGGTCGAGCGGCTGCGCGAGCGTCATCCGCAGGCCCGCGTGACCGTGCGCGACCTGGCCCGCACGCCCCATCCCGTGCTGGACGAGGCGGCCCTGGGCGCCTTGTTCACCCCTGCCGAGCAGCGCACGCCCGAGCAGGCCGCCCGTGTGGCCCTGGATGATGCGCTGATCGCCGAAATTCAGGCGGCCGACGTGGTGGTGCTGGGCGTGCCGATGTACAACTTCGGGGTGCCGGTGCAGTTGAAGAACTGGATCGACGCGATTTCGCGCGCCAAGGTGACCTTCCAGTACACCGAGAAGGGCCCTGAAGGCCTGCTCAAGGGCAAGAAGGTCTATGTCGTGCTCACGCGCGGCGGCATCTACCGCAACCAGCCCTCGGACAGCCAAGTGCCCTATCTGAAGACCGTGCTGGGCTTCCTGGGCATGACCGATGTGCAGTTCATCTATGCCGAGGGTCTGGCAATGGGCCCCGAGGCCGAGCGCCAGGCCCTGGCGAACGCGCAGGCCGAGATCGACGCGGTGCTGGCCTGACCCGGCCCTGTTCTTTGCGAGAGGAGCTCCTGCCATGACCGTCATCACACCGACCGACCGCCACGATGTGGTCGAGCACCCCCGTCGCGTGGAGCGGCTGGTGGCCGGTGTGGCCACGTCCGACGGCGCAGGGGTGAAGCTCACGCGCGTGCTGACCCAGCCCTTGCAGCGTCGGCTCGATCCCTTCCTGATGCTCGATGCCTTCGGCACCGACCGGCCCGAGGATTACATCGGCGGCTTCCCGGACCACCCGCACCGCGGCTTCGAGACGGTGACTTACATGATCGCCGGGCGCATGCGCCACCGCGACAGCGCCGGCCATGAAGGCCTGCTCGGCCCCGGTGACGTGCAATGGATGACGGCCGGGCGCGGCGTGATCCATTCCGAGCTGCCCGAGCAGGAGGAAGGCCGCATGGAGGGCTTCCAGCTCTGGCTGAACCTGCCTGCGCGCGACAAGATGTGCGCCCCGTGGTACCGCGACATCCGCAGCGAGGACATCCCCGAGCACACGGCTGCAGGCTGGCGGGTGCGGGTGATCGCCGGCCACAGCCATGGCGTGGCCGGCGCCGTGCAGCGCGAGGTCACCGAGCCGTTGTACCTGGACGTGCACCTGACATCGGGCACGCACTTCGCGCAGCCCGTGCCGGACGGGCACAACGCCTTCGTTTACGTCTACCGCGGCCGACTGGCGATCGGGGGCACCGAGGTGAGCGCCGGCCACATGGCCCTGCTGCGCAACGAGGGGGATGGTGTGGCCCTGCAGGCCATGACCGACAGCCGTGCCTTGCTGCTGGCCGGCAAGCCGCTGCATGAACCCATCGTGCAGTACGGGCCCTTCGTGATGAACAGCCAGGAGGAGATCTTCCAGGCGGTGCAGGATTTCCGCGCCGGACGCTTCGGCGGCTGAAGCCGCGGATCAGGCCGCGTCGGTCACCGCCGGCCCGTCGGGGGCCTTGGCCGCGGGCTTGCGGCGCACCGGCAGTTTCACCGGCGCCGGGGCGGCCGGGTCGGGCAGGGCCGCCACTTGCTCGAGCAGGGCGTGCAAGGCGTCGAGCGCCTGGGGCCCGAGCTGGGCCTCGATGGCCCGGTAGCGCTCGTCGATGCGACCGAGCATGCGCTGCACCAAGCGGCGAGCCTTGGGCGTCAGCTCGACGATGACCTTGCGCTGGTCGGTGGAGATGCGGAAACGCCGCACCCAGTCGTCGCGTTCCATGCGCTCGAGCACGCCGGTCAGGCTGGGCCCCGGGATGCAGGCGGCCGCCGCGATCTGGCCCACCTCCAGCTCACCCCGGTCGGACAGCACGCGGATCACCCGCCACTGCTGCTCGGTCACCCCCGCGACCTTGAGGTTGGGGCGGAAATAGCGCATCACCGATTCGCGCGCGCGCAGCAGCGCGTCGGGCAGGTTGCGGTGGCCGATGACAGGGGGCATGGGTGTCCTTGGCACGTCGATGTGAAGCAGATACTTCACATATTCTAAGGATCACCTCAGGTTATAAACAAATACGCCCATGCTTCACCGCTGCGGGAGCCCCGGCTCCAGCGGCAGCCGGCACCAGCGGCGCTTGCCCTCGGACTTGGCCTGGTAGAGCGCCCGGTCGGCGCGGGTCCAGGCAGCCTGCAGCGAGGCCGGCGCGTCGCTGCGCCACACCACCGCACCCAGGCTGCACCCCACAGGGACGAGGGACGTCCCCACGCGCATCGGCACACTGAGCGCCTGCACGAGGCGCTCGGCCATGCGGTCGGCCAGCCGCTCGCCGTCGCCCGGCACGGCCTGCACCAGCAAGAGGAACTCGTCGCCGCCCAGCCGCACCGGCACGTCCTCCTCGCGCAGCAGGCTGCGCAGCCGCCAGGCCACCTCGCGCAACACGGCATCGCCCACGTCATGACCATGGCGGTCGTTCACGCCCTTGAAGTCGTCGAGGTCCATGCACATCACCACCAGCTCACGAACCTCGCGCGTGGGCACAGCCGCCCGCTCCAGCAGGGCGGCCAGGAAGGCGCGGTTGGGCAGGCCGGTGAGCGGGTCGTGCGTGGCCTCGTGGCGCAGCCGGCGCACCTCGCGCTCGCGCGAGGCGAGGTCGCGGTCCATGCGCTGCATCAGCTCGGCCACCCAGCGCACGTCCACCTGGCGGCGGTCCGGAGTCCGCCCGCCCCGTTCGCCAGCATGTTGCAGGCCGCCGGTGCTGCGCAGCAGTTGGTGCACCGGCTGTGACACCCGGCGCGCCAGCCACAGCCCCAGCCCGAGAAAGGCCAGCCCCACGCCCGCGCCCCAGGCAAAGATCTGCCGCCCGGCCTGCCTGGCCTGCGCCAGCGCCACACCGATGGGCTGGCGCACCACCACACGCCAGCCCAGCCCGGGGAAGTCGCCATGGGGAGTGCTGGCGGCCACGGCCGTCATTGCCTCGGTTCCATCATCCCAGCGGGCCAGGCGGTAGCGTTCGCCCGGCTGTGGCAAGGCCCGCGGATCGATCGGGACCGGCCGCTGGCGCATCGCGGCCGGCCCCTGGATCACCTGCCCCTGCGCATCGAGGATGAGCACCTCCAGCCGGTGTCGGTTTTCGTAGGGGCGCAGCACGTCTTCGGCGACTTCGCGGGCCCAACGCCAGCCCAGGTGGGCCGCCAGGACACCCCGGAAGCGCTGCTGCATGTCGTGCACCGGGGCGGCCACATCGACGAACTGCAGCGCCTCGGCCCCCACCGGGTTGAGCAGGCGCTCCAAGACCACGGCCGGGTGGACGTCGCCGAACCACAGGCCCTGGCGACCCTGCGTGAAGACGGGCCGGTCTGCACCGTCGCCGCCTTCGAAAACCCCGCCGGTGGCGGCCACGACCCGGCCCTCGGCATCGAGGAAGCCGATCCAGGCATAGCTGGGCACCTGGCGTTGCAGCAGTTCGAGCTGGCGGCGGATCTCATCGGGCGGGCTGTGGGGCTGCTGAGTCTGTATCAGGGCCAGCAGCCGCACCTCGGTGCCCCGCGCAGCCATGTCGCGCGAGAGCCGGTCGGCCACGGCCCAGGCCACCCCTGCGACTTCGCGTCCGGCTTCCTGGACGATGCGCTCACTGGTCAGGTGCACCTGGGCCCAGGCCACAGCCAGGGTCACCCCGATACTGCTGAGCGCGGGCAAGGCGGCCACCTTCCATCGAAACGGCACCGGGCGCAGGCGCAGCATCGGGGCTTCTCCGGGAAAACACTTCCCTCTTTTGGGGGAAGTCTAGGGGCATGCCGGCGGCGGTCGTCCAGAGGCCTTTCCCGCCGCTCCCCCACGTTCCGGGGCTCGGGTTTTCCCGTGCCCGCGAGGCCCTCCCGCGCTGTTTGCGCTGTTCGCACCGAAGCACGAAACTTCCCGCAGCGCTGCGTGATCGCAATTCGCTCGTCCGGCCTGTGCCGCCCCGTCATGATGCCTGCGAGAACGCCCATGACCGAGCCGACCCGCCCCGCCGACCCCCGTCCGCACGGCCCTGGAGAGGTGCTGCGCCTGCGTGAGGCCATCGCGATCATCGTGGGCGTGGTCATCGGCGCGGGCATCTTCAAGTCGCCCTCACTGGTGGCGGGCATGGCCGGCGATGTCACCTGGATGTTCGCGGCCTGGGTGCTGGGCGGGCTGGCCTCGCTGATCGGTGCCCTGTGTTATGCCGAACTGGCCACCGCCTACCCCCATGCGGGCGGCGACTACCATTATCTGCAGCGTGCCTACGGCCGGCCGGTCTCGCTGCTGTTCGGCTGGGCCCGGCTGTCGGTCATCACCACCGGCTCGATTGCGCTGCTGGCCTTCGTGTTCGGCGACTACATGACGGCCGTGCTGCCGCTGGCGGGCCTGAGCCCCACCGGCAGTTCGGCGGTGTACGCCGCGCTGAGCGTGCTGGTGCTCACGCACATCCACCTGCGTGGCGTGCGGGCGATGTCCTCCACCCAGTTGGGGCTGACCGCACTGGAGATCCTCGGCCTGATGCTGATCATCGGGGCGGCCGTGGCCCTGCCCGACGGCAGCGCCGGGGCCGGCACCGCCGCCCCCGCGGCCACCCCGTCGCCGGCCATGTTCGGTCTGGCGATGGTCTTCGTGCTGCTGGCCTACGGCGGCTGGAACGAAGCGGCCTACATCAGCGCCGAGGTGCGTGACAAGCGGCGCAATACCGCGCGCGCCCTGGTGCTGTCGATCCTCATCATCACCGGCCTGTACCTCGCGGTGGTGTGGGCCTACTGGCAAGGGTTGGGCCTGAACGGCATGGCGACATCGAATGCGGTGGCGGCCGACCTGCTCAGGGTGAGCTTCGGGCCGGTCGGCGAGTGGCTGATCTCGCTGATGGTGGCGGTGGCGGCGCTCACCTCGATCAACGCCACGATGATCGTGGGCGCACGCACGAGCTATGCGCTGGGCTGCGACTGGTCGGCCCTGCGCTGGCTCGCGCACTGGGACGCCCAGCGGGGGGCCCCGCTGCAGGCCCTGCGGCTGCAATGCGTCTTGGCCCTGGCCCTGGTGGCCATCGGCACCTGGGCCGGCGGCGGCTTCAAGGCGATGGTGGAGTTCACCGCGCCGGTGTTCTGGCTCTTCTTCCTGCTCAGCGGCATCTCGCTCATCGTGCTGCGCATCCGCGAGCCGCACGTCGAGCGGCCGTTCAAGGTGCCGCTGTATCCGCTGCTGCCGGCGCTGTTCTGCCTGGTGTGCGGCTACATGTTGTGGTCCAGCCTGTCCTATGTGAACAGCCAAACCCTGGGTGGCTGGAACGCAGCCTGGATCAGCGTGGCCGTGCTGGCCATCGGTGCGCTGCTGGTGGTGCTGGTACGCAAGCCCAACGTGTCGATGGCCCCGGCGGCCGAGTGAGCGGTCACAGGCTCGCTGCCAGGCGTGTGCCCTGGTCGATGGCGCGCTTGGCATCCAGTTCGGCGGCCTCGTCGGCACCGCCGATCAGGTGCACGCGCACGCCGGCGGCGCGCAGCGGCTCGGCGAGGTCGCGCAGCGGCTCCTGGCCCGCGCACAGCACGATGTGGTCCACCTCCAGCCAGGTCGGGTCCTCGTGCTTCTCGCCGTGGCTGATGAGCAGGCCGCGGTCGTCGATGCGCTCATAGTTCACGCCGCCGATCATGCGCACGCCTTTGTGCTTGAGCGTGGTGCGGTGGATCCAGCCGGTGGTCTTGCCCAGGCGTTCGCCCAGCTTGCCGGCGCGGCGCTGCAGAAGGGTCACCTCGCGGGCCGGCGGTGACACGCGCGGCTGCACGCCCTCCACGCCGCCGCGGGCCTGGACCGGGTCGCCCACGCCCCATTCTTCCAGCCATTCGGACAGGTTCAGCGTGGGCGAATGCCCGTCGTGCACCAGGTGCTCAGCCACGTCGAAGCCGATGCCCCCGGCCCCCACGATGGCCACGCGACGGCCCACCGCCGCGCCGTGACGCAGCACGTCGATGTAGCTCAGCACCTTGGGATGGTCTTGCCCGGGGATGCGCGGGTCGCGTGGGCGCACGCCGGTGGCCAGCAGCACCTCGTCGTAGCCGGCCCGGGTCAGGGTGTCGGGTTGCACCATGGTGTTCAGGTGCAGGCGCACGCCGGTGAGCTCCACGCGGCGGCGGAAGTAGCGCAGCATCTCGTGGAACTCCTCCTTGCCCGGCACGACCTTGGCCATGTTGAGCTGGCCGCCGATTTCGCCGGCCGCCTCGAAGAGGTCCACCTCGTGACCGCGCTCGGCCAGGGTGGTGGCGGCCGCCAGCCCGGCCGGGCCGGCGCCCACCACGGCCACCCGCTTGCGCGCCGGCGTGGGGCGGATCACGAGCTCGGTCTCGCGGCAGGCGCGCGGGTTGACGAGGCAGGAGCTGAGCTTGTTGACGAAGACATGGTCCAGGCAGGCCTGGTTGCAGGCGATGCAGGTGTTGATCTCGTCGGCACGGCCCTCGCGCGCCTTCTTCACGAATTCGGGGTCGGCCAGCAGCGGCCGGGCCATCGACACCATGTCGGCGCAGCCGTCGGCCAGGATCTGCTCGGCCACCTCGGGCGTGTTGATGCGGTTGGTGGCCACCAGCGGCAGCTTCACCGCGCCGCGCAGCTTCTTCGTCACCCAGGCGAAGGCGCCGCGCGGCACGCTGGTGGCGATGGTGGGGATGCGGGCCTCGTGCCAGCCGATGCCGGTGTTGATGATCGTGGCGCCCGCGCGCTCGACGGCCCGGGCCAGCATCACCACCTCGTCCCAGGTGCTGCCGCCAGGCACGAGGTCGAGCATGGACAGGCGATAGATCAGGATGAAGTCGGGCCCCACCGCCTCGCGGCAGCGCTGCACGATCTCCACCGCCAATCGCATGCGGTTCTCGTAGGGGCCGCCCCATTCATCGTCGCGATGGTTGGTGGCTGCGGCAAGGAACTGGTTGATGAAGTAGCCCTCGCTGCCCATGATCTCGACGCCGTCGTAACCGGCTTCGCGGGCCAGCACGGCGCAGCGCACGAAGGCACGGATCTGACGCTCCACTCCGCGCGCACTGAGTTCGCGCGGCGTGAAGGGCGAGATCGGTGACTTCAGCCGCGAGGGTGCCACCGCCAGCGGGTGGTAGGCGTAGCGACCCGTGTGCAGGATCTGCAGCGCGATCTTGCCCCCCTCGGCGTGCACGGCCTGCGTCACCACGCGATGGCGCCTTGCTGCGCCATGCGTGGCCAGCCGGCCCGCAAAGGGCTTGGCCCAAGCTTCCACGTTCGGCGCAAAGCCGCCGGTGACGATGAGCCCCACCTCGCCGCGCGCGCGCTCGGCGAAGTAGGCCGCGAGCTTGTCGAATTGCCGCCCGTCCTCCAAGCCGGTGTGCATCGACCCCATCAGCACGCGGTTGCGCAAGGTGGTAAAGCCCAGGTCCAGGGGCTGCAAGAGGTGGGGATAGGGGGCAAGACTCAAGACAGGCGCTCCAAGGTTTGACACGCGCGGCAATTATCGAACGATCGTTCGAAAATGCAGCCGGCCTGGCTTGCGTGTTTTCCCGAATGGGGGCTCGATCGACCGACGGGAAGCCGCCCGCGGCAGCCGCGCGGTGGCTCAGCGTTGCCGGCGCGCGGCCTTGGCGCCGTACATGGCCTCGTCGGCGCGGTGCACGAGTTGGGCGATCGTGTCGCCGGCTCGGGCCTGCGAGACGCCCACGCTGATGCTCACGCGCAGGCCGCTGGCAATACGGCTCCAATCGTGATGGGCCACGGCCGCCTCGATGCGCTCGCACACCTGGCGCGCCACGGCTTCGT
The DNA here is from genome assembly GCF_046289365.1 of Caldimonas sp. Taxonomy (NCBI): domain Bacteria; kingdom Pseudomonadati; phylum Pseudomonadota; class Betaproteobacteria; order Burkholderiales; family Sphaerotilaceae; genus Caldimonas; species Caldimonas sp. Next base: position 13,353 of record NZ_JBKBVU010000018.1, read on the forward strand.
CCGAATCCCAAAAGGCCACGACGAACTCGTCACCGGCCAGACGGGCCGGCAGGTCGTTTTCGCGCACGTGGTTGCACAGGATGCGCGCAATGGCACACAGCACCTGATCGCCCACGCGATGCGAATGCTGGTCATTGACCTGCTTGAAGTCGTTCACATCGATCAGCGCGATCGACAGCGGTCGCCCGGCCAAGACCCGGCTGCGCAGGCGCTCGCCCAGGCGCAGCTCGAAATGGCGTCGGTTGGAGATGCCGGTCAGCGCATCCTCGAGCGACAGCCGTTCGAGCTGCTCGGACGAGGCTTCGAGCTGCTGCAAGGTCTGTTCGTGTTCGCGCAGTTCGAGCCGCCACTTCACCACCCGCGATCGGCTCTGTAGGCTTTCGGCGCGGATGAGCTCCTCGCGCCGACGCAGCAACCGCAGGACTTCCAACGCGCCGCGCTCATCCCCTTGGCATTCGTGCAACTGGGCCAGCAGCAATTGACCCAGGCAGGCCAGCTGCTCGTGCTCCGCACCCATGGCGGCATCCACCATCAAGGCTGCGCACTGCACGGCCTGCCCCAGGCGGGATTGGTCCCAGGCCCATTCACACTCGACCCACCACTCCAGGGCCTGCAGCCATGTGCCGCCAGACGACTCGCCCGTCCAGCGCCGGGCCTCAGCCAGCTCGCGCTGTACCACGGACGATTCGCCGCGCCAACAAGCGGCCAAGCCGCACAGCGTGGCCATCAGTGCGCGGTGTGTGACCAACAGCCCCGGCTGAATCCCTTCGGCGCCGCTGACATGAGCCTCGCGCACGCAACGTGCCAGCAGGGCCTCGAAGCCGGAACGCTCCGGCAATGCTCCCTTGAAAAAGCGTTCGCCCACCAAGCGCAGCGCCTGCGCGTAGGCTCTTTGCAGCAAAATTTGGAGCACCGGCTCCGGCGGGTCGCAACGCACCGCCAGTTGCTCGGCGCGATCGAAAGCCTCGTCGGCGGCCTCGAAGCTGCGGCTCCAGGCGTAGGCCTGTGCCAAGGCGTTGCATGCGAGCACAGCCGGCTGCCCGCTCGGCAGGGCTTCGACCAGGCGCACGGCCAGCAGCGCCGCCTCCACGGCTTCCTCGTGGCGGCCCAGGCAACTGGCTGCACCGGAAAACGTGATCAGCGCGTCGGCCTCGCCGAGCGCATCGCCCAACAACTGAAATAAATGCGCCGCACGTTGGCTGCTGGGGTGCACCCGGCGCCAGCGGGACGTCAGCGCATCACAATACGCCAAACATGCCAGCGCGCGGGCCTCACTGGGCCGGTGCAAACAGGCTTGGGCGCCGGCCAGTGCCCGTTGCGCCAACTGGCGAGCCCGATGGAGCTGGCCTGTTTCCAGCGCGCGACGGGCGCGGCCCAGCCAATCATCCAATTCCCCCGGTGATGGAGGATCCACGCTGGCCTTTTCGGTTTCGGACATCGAACCGCGTCTCGGTTGCAGCCGGCCCGGCCACGGCAGGCCGACTCGAACCGTCTAGAAGCCACAAACCCGCTAGTGTCCTTGAAAACCGGGCGGTGGTTCAAGAACTTTGCCGCACCACCACCTCGTAGCCCAGACGCACGCAAGCCTGAGCTGGCCGCTGACCGCCGATGAGTTGCAACAACATGCGTGCGCCTTCGGTGCCCACCTGCGAGCGTGGCGTGCGCACCGTGGTCAGCGGCGGCAACATTTGATCGCTGCCGGCCAAGTCATTGAAGCCGGCCACGGCCAGTTGCTCGGGCACCTTCACCCCGAGGCGCTGCGCCGCCAGCAGCCCGCCTTGGGCCAGGTCGTCATTGTTGAAAAACACGGCCTGCGTGTCCGGCCGCAAACGCAGCAACTGCTCGAGCAAACGCGCGCCCAGCGCGATCGACGAGCGCTCGGGGCTGAGCAGTTCCAGCGACGGGTCGTAGCACTGCGCCTGCCGCAAGGCCCTGCGGTAGCCCTCGGCACGCTGCATCGTGCGCGGGTCGAGCTGGGCGGCGATGAAGGCAATGCGCCGGTGACCGCGCGACAGCAGGTGGCGCGTCAAGTCGGCCCCCGCATCCGTCTGCGAAAAGCCCACGCAGAACACGCCCGGGGCGTCGGTGGTTTCCATCAGGTGCACGCAGGGCACGCCGCTGGCCGCAATCAGCCGCCGCGCGGCCTCGGTGCGGTCGAAGCCGGTCACCAGCAACCCCGCCGGCCGGTGAGCCAGGTAGCTGCGCAGCAACTGCTCCTCCTCCACGGCATCGTAGTGCGTGACCCCGATCAAGGGCTGGTAGCCGGCCGGGAACAGCACCCGGTGCACGGCTTCCAGCAGGTCGACGAACAGGGCGTTGGACAGCATCGGCACCAGCACGGGCACCTGCGTGCTGCGCTGCGAGGCCAGGGTCCGCGCCGCCGGATCGGGCACATAACCCAGGCGCTCGACGGCCGAACGCACCCGCGCCACCAGCTCGCTGGCCACGCCGCGCTCGCCGCGCAGCGCCCGAGACGCGGTGATGGGGCTGACCTGCGCCTCGCGGGCGACGTCCTGCAGGGTGACACGACCGCTGGAGCGGCGCTTGCGCGAAGGAAGATCCAAGGGTTTACCCTAGGTATGCGGCGGGATTCTTGGTCTAGGATAGCGCTACCAAATCGTCAACACAACCCCCCCCCCCGACTCCCTCTTCGCGGCGAACAGCCCTTCAAACAGCGTCCTGCGGTCGTCAGCATCCTTGCCCTTCTGTTTTGACAATGGATAGCGCTACCAAATCAACTTCCTCCCCTGCCGCAGCCGCCCTGGTGGTGATGGGCGTGGCCGGTTGCGGCAAGTCGAGCCTGGGCCGGGCCTGTGCCGAAGCGCTGGCCTGGCCCTTGCTGGAGGGCGACGACTACCATTCCCACGAGAGCGTGGCGAAGATGAAGGCCGGCATCGCCCTCACCGATGCCGACCGGGAAGGCTGGCTCGCCCGGCTGGGACAGATGCTGGCCGAGCGTCCGCAAGGGGCGGTACTGACCTGCTCGGCGCTCAGACAGCGCTACCGCGACCAGCTCCGCGCCGCCCGGCCGGGGCTGCACTTTGCCTTCCTGGACCTGGACGAGGCCACCGCCCGCGAGCGGGTGGCCGCCCGCGCCGGCCACCTCTTCCCGCCCAGCCTGGTGGCCAGCCAGTTCGCCACGCTGGAATCCCCCGTGGGCGAACCGGGTGTGCTGCACCTGGATGCCACCTTGCCGCTGGAGCGCTTGCGCGACCAGGTGCTCGCCTGGTTGCGCCACTCGACGGAGACCCCCGCATGAGCTCTGCCTCCTCCTCTGCCCCGTCCCCTGCCCCTTCGTCGCGGCGGCCGCCCCACGGCGCGGGGGGGAACCCGCGCCGCCTTGCCGAGGCGGCCATGGCCCCTAGGCTGGCCGGCATGGTCCTTGCCGTCTTCCTCCACATGGTGTTGCGCTACTTCTTCAACACAGGCCTCGCCATCTCGGAGGAGCTGTCGCGCCTGCTCTTCGTGTGGCTGGTGTGCATCGGCGCGGTCCTGGCCATGGCCGAAGGCAAGCATCTGGGCTTCGACATGGTGACCAGCCGCCTGCAGGGCCGAAGTGCCGCAGTGTGCCGCTGGCTCACCCGCGCACTCATCGCCGTGGCGCTGTACTACCTCATCACGGGGTCCTGGCAGCAGGTGCTGGCCGGCCTGGCCTCGCGCAGCCCGGTGATGAATTACCCGCTGGCGCTGGGCGCGGCGGGCACGCTGGTGATGGGCGCCGCGATGGCGGTGCTCCTGCTGGCCGAATGCGTGGCCGCGCTGCGCCACGGCGACCGGGCCGCCCCGAGCGCCTCGCACCTCGATTGAGCCCCGACCGCCATGACGATCGCCCTCTTCCTCTTCGTGCTCTTTGCGGCCATGACGGTGGGGGTGCCCATCGCGTTTGCGCTGATGCTCACGGCGCTGGCCCTGATGGTGCACCTGGACTTCTTCGACGCCCAACTGCTCGCGCAAAACGTGCAGGCCGGCTTCGACAGCTTCCCGCTGCTGGCCGTGCCCTTCTTCATCCTGGCCGGCGAGTTGATGAACGCCGGCGGCCTGAGCCGGCGCATCATCGACCTGGCGCGCGTGTTCGTGGGCCACATCCAGGGGGGCCTGGGCTACGTGGCCATCGCGGCCTCGGTGATGCTGGCCTCGATGAGCGGCTCGGCCATCGCCGACACGGCCGCCCTGGCCACGCTGCTGCTGCCGATGATGCGCAGGCAGCACTACCCCGACGGCTCCAGCGCGGGCTTGATCGCCTCGGGCGGCATCATCGCGCCCATCATCCCGCCGTCGATGCCGATGGTGATCTATGGTGTCACCACCAACACCTCGATCAGCAAGCTCTTCCTGGCCGGGATCGTGCCCGGCGTGCTGATGGCCACGGCGCTGGTGCTGGTGTGGCGGCGCATCTCGGGCCGGGCCGCGTTGCCGGTGGCCGACAAGGCGCCCTGGAGCGAACGCTGGCATGCGCTGGCCCGCAGCGTGTGGGCCCTGATGCTGCCGGTCATCATCATCGGCGGCCTGCGCTTCGGCTTGTTCACGCCCACCGAAGCGGCCGTGGTGGCCGCCGTCTATGCCTTGCTGGTGGCCACGCTGGTCTACCGCGAACTCAAGCCCGCCGGTCTGTATCAGGTGTTCGTGTCGGCCGCCAAGACCACCGGCGTGGTGATGTTCCTGTGCGGTGCGGCCACGGCGGCGTCGTACATGATCACGCTGGCCGACCTGCCCGGCGACCTGGCGCGCAGCTTCGGCCCGCTGCTGGAGCACCGCGTGCTCTTCATGCTGGTGGTGGCGGTCTTCCTGCTGGCCATCGGCATGGTGATGGACCTCACACCCACCATTTTGATCCTCGGCCCGGTGCTGGCGCCGCTGGCGGCGCGGGCCGGCATCGACCCGGTGTACTTCGGCTTCGTCTTCATCTTCGTGGGCAGCCTGGGCCTGCTCACGCCGCCGGTGGGCACGGTGCTCAACGTGGTGGCCGGCGTGGGCCGGCTGCGCATGGAGCCGGTGGTCCGCGGCGTGCTGCCCTTCCTGGCCGTGTACGTCGCCTTGCTGCTGCTGATGATCCTTTTCCCGCAGATCGTGCTGGCGCCGCTGCGCTGGCTGACCTGATCGTTCCTGGCGACCCCGGTCGCGTTCCCGACCTTTCCACACAAGGAGACCTCGCATGAAACTCAAACTCGCTGTCGCCGCCCTCGGTGTGGCCCTGCTGGCCGCCGGCCAGGTCTGGGCCCAGGACATCAAGCCGCGCATGATCCGCTTCGGCTACGGCCTCAACGAAGAATCGAACCAGGGTCGCGCGGTCAAGCTCTTCGCCCAGGAGGTGGAAAAAGCCTCGGGCGGCAAGATGCGTGTGCGTGCCATCGGCGCCGCGGCGCTGGGCTCGGACGTGCAGATGCAGCAAGCCCTGATCGGCGGCGCCCAGGAGATGATGGTGGGCTCCACCGCCACGCTGGTGGGCATCACGAAGGAAATGGCCATCTGGGACACGCCCTTCCTGTTCAACAACAGCGCCGAGGCCGACGTCGTGCTCGACGGCCCGGTGGGCCAGAAGGTGATGGACAAACTCCAGGAAAAGGGCCTGGTGGGCCTCGTGTACTGGGAGAACGGCTTTCGCAACCTCACCAACAACAAGCAGCCGGTCACCAAGCTGGAAGACCTCAACGGCATCAAGCTGCGCGTGATGCAGAACAACGTCTTCCTCGACAGCTTCAAGAGCCTGGGCGCCAATGCCATCCCCCTGCCCTTCTCGGAACTGTTCACCGCGCTCGAGACCCGCGCGGTGGACGGCCAGGAGAACCCCTACAACACCATCCTGTCGAGCAAGTTCTACGAGGTGCAGAAGTACCTGACCGTCACCAACCACGTCTACAGCCCCTGGATCGTGCTGGCCAGCAAGAAATGGTGGGACGGCCTGAGCCAGGCCGAGCGCAAGGTGTTGCTGGATGCCGCCGTCAAGAGCCGCGACTTCGAGCGCAAGGACACGCGTGAGGAAGCCGCCCGGGCCCTGGCCGAGCTGAAGGCCAAGGGCATGCAGGTCAATGAGCTGTCGAGCGCCGAGGCCAACCGCATGCGCGAGAAGCTGACCGCCGTGCACGCCAGCATCGCCGAGCAGGTCGGCCGCGACCTGTGGAACGAGACCCAGGCGGCACTGGCCAAGGTGCGCGGCGGCAAGTAAAAAGCTTCGCCCCCCGCACGACGCCCGCGGCCCGCGCCGCGGGCGTCGCCGTTTTCGGCACCTCAGGCGGCTGTCAGCGCTCGCTGCTATCCTGACGGGCTCGCGGTTTTGCCCCTGTCACCCCGTGATGAACCCCCTGATCAAGCGCTGGACCCAGTACTTCGTGCGGGGTCTGCTGGCCATCCTGCCCCTGGCTCTGACCGTCTACGTGCTCTACGTCTTCCTGGCGTGGACGGACAGCATGGCACGTTGGCTCACCTACCCGCTGTTCGGGAACACCTACATCCCCGGCCTGGGGCTGGCGCTGGCGGTGGTGGCCATCGGGGGGCTGGGCTTCGTGATCTCGCTGCCCGCGGTGCGCAGTCTGGCCTCGCTGATCGAGTTTCCCTTCACCAATCTGCCGGTGGTCAAGAGCATCTACACCTCGCTCAAAAGCTTCGCCGACTATTTCGCGCCGCAACACAAGCAGGCCGCCCAGCAGGTCGTGGTGGTGCGTTTCCCAGGCGGCGGGCTCGAGATCATCGGGCTGGTCACGCGCAACAGCCTGGACGGCCTGCCCGAGGGCGTCAGCAAGGACGACCGTGTGGCCGTCTACCTGCCCATGGGCTACATGATCGGCGGCTACACGGTCTTCGTGCCACGCACCTGGATCACGCCGATCGCGATGACGGTGGAAGAGGCGATGCGCTCGGCGCTGATCGCCTGGATGGCACGCACCGGCCAGCCCCCGGTGCCTGCGCCGCCGCCGCGCTGACCCCCGGGGCCGAAGCCGGTGCATTGAGGGCGGGATTGCGCCCTGCCGGCGGGACGGGGGCTGGTGATAAGGTGGCGGTATCCTGCCGGCCGCCACCGGCGCCCTTGGGAGAGCCGCCCGATGCCCCTGCCGCCTCCTGCACGCCCTTGCCTGGCCCTGGTGCTGGCCGCCTGCCCGCTGGCCGCCTGGCCCCAAGCGGTCGATGCCGATCGACTCCAGCCCCAGTCCCTCGACCCCGTCGTCGTGACCGGCTCGCGCGAACCCACGCCGCGGCGCGCCTTGCCTGCGGCCGTCGACACCGTCGAGGCCGGTGCGATCCACGAGGGCCAGTTGCGCGTGAACATCTCCGATGCGCTGGTGCGCGTGCCCGGTGTGGTCGCCAACAACCGCCAGAACTACGCCCAGGACCTGCAGGTGTCGATACGCGGCTTCGGCGCCCGCGCCAGCTTCGGCGTGCGCGGCGTGCGGCTGATCCAGGACGGCATCCCGCTGACCATGCCCGACGGTCAGGGGCAGACCGGCTTGTTCGACCTCGACGGCGCCCAGCGCATCGAGGTGTTGCGTGGCCCGCTGTCGGTGCTGTATGGCAACAGCTCCGGCGGCGTGATCCAGGTGGTGTCCGACCTGGACCCCGGGCAGACCTTCGCCGGTGGCGGCCTGTGGGTGGGTGAGGACGACAGCGGGCGCACGATGTGGGAGGCCCGCAGCGACCTGCGCGAGGGCCGCGGCGTAGTGGCCGGCAACCTCAGCCGCTTCCAGACCGACGGCTACCGCGAGCACAGCCGCACACGCCGCGATGCGCTGAACCTGCGCGCCCGCACCGTGCTGGGCGAGCGCAGCAGCCTCACGCTCATCGTCAACCACCTGGACCAGCCCGACACGCTCGACCCCCTGGGCCTGACCGCCGAACAACTGGCGCAGGACCGGCGCCAGCCCGGCAACAACGCGCTGGCCTTCCACACCCGCAAGTCGGTGCGGCACTCGCAGGCAGGCGTGGCCTGGCGGCTGGACCTCTCCGACACCCAGAACCTGCGAGTCTCCGCCTACGGCGGCACCCGCCAGGTCGAACAATTCCTGGCCTTCAGCGGTGCCGCTGCAACCTCCTCGGGCGGCGTGGTCGATTTGGACCGCCAGTTCGCCGGCGCCGGGCTGGAATGGCAAGGCCGCTTCGGCCCGGTGCTGTGGATCGCCGGGCTCGACCATGACCGCAGCCAGGAGCGCCGGCGCGGCTTCGTGAACAACAATGGCACGGCCGGCGACACCCGGCGCGACGAGGACAACGACGCGGCCAACACCGATGCACGCGTGCAGGCCCGCTGGACGCCGCGCCCGGGCTGGACGGTCGTGGGCGGGATGCGCCATTCACGGGTGCGCTTCGAGATCGAGGACCGCTACGTCACCGGCACCAACCCCGACGACAGCGGCTCGCGCGCCTTCCGCCGCGACAGCGCGATGCTGGGCCTGAACGTGGAGGTCCGCCCCGGCTGGCATGTCCACGCCAGCGCGGGACGCGGCTTCGAGACCCCCACCCTGGCCGAGATCGCCTACCGCCCCGACGGTCAGCCGGGCTCCAACCTGGCCCTGCAGCCCGCCCGCCACGACACCTGGGAGTTGGGGTTCAAGGCGCGGCTGACACCGGGCCACGAAGCGGCGCTCACCGGCTTTCGCACCCGGGTGCGCGACGAGATCGTGATCTTCGGCAACGTCGGCGGGCGCAGCACCTTCGCGAACGCCGGCCGGACGTCGCGGCACGGCTGGGAGGCTTCGTGGCACGCACGGTGGTCGGCGCAGTGGGAAAGCGTGCTGGCCCTGACGTGGCTGCAGGCACGGTTCGACGAGTACGTCTCGGCCGGCCAGGACTACAACGGCAACCGCCTGCCCGGCGTGCCGCAACGCTCGGCCTTCGCCGAACTGGTATGGCGCCCCGCCCAGGCCTGGCACCTGGGCCTGGAATGGCGGGCCGTGGACGCACTGCCCGCCAATGACGCGAACTCGGCCTTCGCGGGCGGCTACGGCGTGGCCCATCTGCGCTGGGGGTACGAGGCCGAGCACGGCCCCTGGCGAGTGCGCGCCTTCGCGCGGGTGGACAATGTGGCCGATCGGGCCTACGTCGGCTCGGTCATCGTCAACGCCGCCAATGCACAGTTCTACGAACCGGCGCCCACCCGGCGGTTCAGTGCCGGCCTGAACCTGCAGCGCCACTGGCGCTGAACTCCGCAAGGCGTTACCCCCTCAGACGGCCACACCGTCGGGCGAGTCTGCGGCCTTCGCCGGCGCGCGCAAGGCCGCGTCAATGAGGCGGTGCATCTCGTCGGCATCGTCTGCATGGCGTGCAGCCACGGCGCGGATGGCTTCGTGATCCCGCTCGAAGGCCTCCACGAGCTGCGGGTCGAAATGGGTGCCCCGGCAGCCGCACACGACCGCCACGGCCGTGTCGTGCGGCAGGGCCTCCTTGTAGCTGCGCACGCTGATCAGCGCGTCATACACGGTGGCCAGGGCCACGATGCGTCCGGACAGCGGAATCGCCTCGCCGGCCAGCCCACGCGGATAGCCCGTGCCGTCCCAGCGCTCCTGGTGCGTCAGCGCGATCTCCTGGGCCATCGTGAGCAAGGGACAAGGCACCTCGAGCTGGGCCTGCGCACTGGCCAAGGCCGCATGGCCGCGCAGCGTGTGGGTCTTGACGATCGCAAACTCCTCGGGCGTCAAGCGGCCGGGCTTGCGCAGCAGGTGAGCGGGCACCTCGAGCTTGCCGATGTCGTGCAAGGGCGTGGCACGCACCATCAACTCCAGCCGCTCGTCGTCCAGCTCGGCCAGGCGCCCGGTCAGGCGCCGCCAGCCCAGTGCGAGCACGCGTACATAGCCTTGCATGCGCAGCAGATGGCGGGCGGTTTCGTGATCGCGCCGCTCGGCCAGCAGGGCCAAGGTCCACAACAAGGCGTCGCGCTCCAAGGCCACAGACTGGCTGCGCTGATGCAGCACCGTCTCGAAGTGCTGCTGCCCCTCGCGCAGCAAGACGGCCAGTTGGTGCAGTTGAAGCCGCGGCTGCAAGCGCGCACGCCAGCGTGCGGGGCTCCAAGGCGGTTGGAGCACATCGGACAGCCCCAACGCCAGCCACTCATCGACCGGCGCCGACGGCCCGGCCAAGGCCAGCACCGGGGCCGAACGGCACAGCGGATCGGCGCGCAAGGCATCGAGCCGGCTCGGCAGGCGCTGCGGCTGCTCGGTGGCGTCGATCAGCACCAGCGCCGGCACCGCATCGGCAGGCAAGGCATCGACCAGTTGCGCTTGCGGCGCCAAAGCGGCCTGCACATCCGGCCAGTCCTTGGCCTGGCAGCCAACGATCAGCACCCACACGGGCGGCTTCGTGTCTTGTGGCATGGGTCCCTCGAGCACCGCTCATCCTGCGCTGCCACCGCTGAGCCCGCAACCCCGAATCGGGGGCTCGACAACCCGTCACGGCGCGAAGGCCTCCCGTGATCGAGTTCACACCTGCGGTTTGAGCTGAATCAAGCCCGAGCACGGCCGGGGCTTACGGGAAACCCCGAATCGGCCGATACCGCTCCCATGCTTCAGCTCCCCGGACGAGAGTTCCATGCGTTTGAACCTGCCTGTCACCGACCACGAGTACCGGGTCCCCGAAGGATCCACCCTCGTGTCCACGACCGATTTGCAAGGCCGCATCCTGTACTGCAACCCGGCGTTCATCGAGGTCAGTGGCTACGCCCGCGAGGAATTGCTTGGGCAGCCGCACAACCTCATCCGACACCCGGACATGCCGGAAGAGGCCTTCCGCGACCTGTGGGCCACCATCCAAAGTGGGCTGCCATGGCGGGCGGTGGTCAAAAACCGCCGCAAGGACGGCTCCCATTACTGGGTGATGGCCAATGTCACGCCGCTGGTCGACAACGGCCAGCCGATCGGCTACATGTCGGTGCGCACCGTCCCCAGCCGTGAGGAAGTGCAAGCCGCCCAGGCCTTGTACGCCCGCATGCGCGAGGAACGCGCGGCCGGCCGGCCGGTGCACCGGCTGCAACACGGCCGGGTGCTGCGCGACACCCTGGCCGGTCGCTGGGCGCGCCGGCTCGACGGGGGACTCGGCGCCAAAGTGGGCGCCCTGGCCGCCGCCGTGGTCGGTGTGGCGTTCACGCTGGGCATCGGTGTGGGCCGCGGCGGCGGGCAGGATCTGAGCGCTCAGGCCTGGGCCGGCGGCGCCTTGCTGAGCGTTGCCCTGGCCTGGCTGCTGTACCAAGGGCTGAACGCCCTCATGATCCGTCCGATTCACGGATTGCTCACCCTGGCCCATCGCATGGCCGCCGGCGACCTCACCCAACGCATCGCCGTGGACCGTCACGACCTGATCGGCCGCTTCGCCCAGGCGATGAACCAACTCAATGTGAACCTGATGTCCATCGTGCGCGACGCCCGCGACGAGGTCCAGCGGATCCAGGCCGCCGCAGCCGAGCTCGCCGCAGGCAGCCAGGAGTTGTCGGCACGCACCGAATCGCAAGCCAGCAGCCTGCAGCAGACCGCCTCGTCCATGGAGGAAATCACCGGCACCGTGAGCCATAGCGCCGATGCCGCCCGGCAAGCCGCCGAGCTGGCCGTCCAAGCCCAGGACATCACCGGCCGCAGCAGCCAGGCCGTCGACGAGGTGATCCATACCGTCCAGGCCATCAGCCAAGCCTCGCAGCGCATCGGCGAGATCATCCACGTGGTCGACAGCATTGCGTTCCAAACCAATATCCTCGCCTTGAACGCCGCCGTCGAAGCCGCCCGGGCCGGCGAGCAGGGCCGCGGCTTTGCCGTGGTGGCCGCAGAGGTGCGTGCGCTGGCACAGCGCACCAGCGCGGCCGCCAAAGAGATCAAAGCGCTCATCGGGGAGTCCTCGCGCTGCGTGACGGCCGGCGAGCAACAGGTGAACGCCGCACGCGCCACGATGGACCAAGCCTTGCGCTCGGTGGAGCAGGTCCAGTCCTTGATGGCCGACATCAGCACCGGTGCGCGCGAGCAGCTCAACGGCATCTCGCAAATCAACGAGGCGGTCGCCCAGATGGACACGCTCACGCAGCAAAACGCCGCCATGGTCGAGGAGCTGTCGTCGGCTTCGGCGCAACTCAAGGAGCAAGCGCAGGTCGTGGCCGCCGCGGTGGGTGTGTTCCGGCTCGAAGGAAGCCCGCGCGAGCGCAGCCCCGACGCCGTGAGTTTGCGCCGCCAGATGAAACGCCTGCGTCCGGCCTGACCCCCTCTGACCCCCTGCCAAGCCCCGTTACACTGCAAGCTCATCGCCGCCCGCCTGACGGCCCCCTGGCCGCGGCGGGTGTCGTGCGTTCGACAGGGAGCTTGCATGCCGCACACCTCGCCGCCGTCCGTTTGCTTCGGCCTGCATGGCCGCGTCACTCTCATCACCGGCGCCGCACAAGGCATCGGATCGGCCTGTGCCGAGCGCTTCGCCCGCGAAGAGGCCCCGGTGGTGCTGCTCGATGTCGACGACGCCCAAGGCCAAGCGCTGGCCGATCGCTTGTCGGCCCAAGGCGCCCCGGCCCTGTACCTTCATTGCGACGTGGGCGACAAGGCCCAGGTTGATGCCGCCGTGGCCGCAGCCGTCGAGCGCTTCGGGCGCATCGACGTGCTGGTCAACAACGCCGGCATCTTCCGCGCCGCGGACTTCCTCGACATCACCGAGGCCGATTTCGATGCCGTGTTGCGCGTCAACCTCAAGGGCGCCTTCCTGATGGGGCAGGCCTGTGCGCGCGTGATGGTGCGCCAGGGATCCGGCGGCGCCATCGTCAACATGAGTTCGGTCAATGGCGTGATGGCCATCCCCAGCATCGCCAGCTACAACGCCAGCAAGGGGGGGGTCGACCAGCTCACGCGGGCGATGTCGCTGGCGCTGGTGGACCATGGCATCCGCGTCAATGCGGTGGCCCCCGGCACGATCGCCACCGAACTCGCCCGCCAGGCGGTGCTGGGCAGCGAGGAGGCCCGCGCACGCATCCTCAGCCGCACGCCGATGCAGCGCCTGGGTGAGCCCGCCGAGGTCGCCGAGGCCGTGGCCTACCTGGCCAGCGACGCCGCCAGCTACATCACCGGCGAGATCCTCTATGTCGACGGGGGCCGGCGTGCGCTGAACTACACCGTGCCGGTGAGGGCCGGCACGTCCTGATCCGCCCCGGCGCCATGGGCAGTTCCTGGTCCCTCGTTTACGTGGGCGACCCCCTGTGCTCATGGTGCTATGGCTTCGCGCCGCAGCTCGAGCGGGTGCGCGCTGCCTATGCCCACCTGCCGCTGCAGCTCGTGATGGGCGGCCTGCGCCAGGACGAGCGCCCGATGGACGAACGGCTGCGGGCCCATCTGCGGCGCCACTGGGGCGAAGTGGCGGCCCGCACCGGCCAGCCCTTCGACCTGGGCTGGCTGCGGCGCGAGGATTTCGTCTATACCACCGAACCGGCCTGTCGTGCCGTGATCACGGTGCGCGAGCTGCAGCCGCGCCTGGGCCTGCCGATGTTCCGCGCCATCCAGACGGCCTTCTATGCCCAGGGCCGCGACGTCACCCGCACCGAGGTGCTGGTCGAGCTGGCCGCCTCGATCGGCCTGCCCCGGCAGGCGTTCGAGCCCGCATTCACCAGCCCCGAGCTGCGCGAGGCCACGATCGACGACGTCGCGCTGGCCCAGCGTTGGGGCATCACCGGCTTTCCCACGCTGATCGCCGCCAGCGAGGGCGAGGGGCACATCGTCGCCCCCGGCTGCGTCGATGCCGACACCGTGATCGCCCAGCTGCGCCGCCTGGGTGTGCCCGGTCCTCGCTGAATCCAGGCGCCGGCGCGGCCGGCATCGCCGGTCCTCGCACAAGCCCCGCGGCGCGATGGGCGCATCCGGGGTGCAGCGTGCACGCAGGGCGGGGCCGGGGCACACTGTACGGCGTGCGCGCCTTCAAAGGCGCCCGCGAAACGCTCCCCTCACCCATACCGCACGATGAGAATCCTCCACACCATGCTGCGCGTGGGCAACCTGCAACGCTCGATCGACTTCTACACCAAGGTCATGGGCATGCAGCTCCTGCGCACCACCGACCGTCCGGAACAGCAATACTCGCTCGCCTTCGTCGGCTACGGCCGCAATCCCGAGCACGCCGAGATCGAGCTGACCTACAACTACGGCGTTGAACGCTACGAGCTGGGCACGGCCTACGGCCACATCGCCATCGAGGTGCCCGACGCCTATGCCGCGTGCGAGAAGATCCGCGCCAACGGCGGCCAGATCACCCGCGAGCCCGGCCCCGTCAAAGGCGGCAGCACCGTGATCGCCTTCGTGACCGACCCCGACGGCTACAAGATCGAGCTGATCGAACGCAAGCCCGAGGCCTGATCAGGCTCGCAAGCTGCGGGCCTCACGCGCGAGCTGCGTGATGCGCGCCCAATCGCCGGCCCGGATGGCCTGCGCAGGCGTGAGCCAGGAGCCGCCGCACACCTTCACATTGGGCAGCGCCAGGAACTGCGGTGCCGTCTGCGGCGTGATGCCGCCCGTGGGGCAGAACACCACGTCATGGAAGGGGCTGGCCCAGGCTTGCAGCAGCGGCAGCCCCCCGGCCGCGGTGGCTGGGAAGAACTTCAGGAAGTGCCATCCGTCGGCGTTGGCGGCCATCACCTCGCTGCTGGTGGCCACGCCGGGCAGCAGCGGCAATCCGGCCTCGCGGCAGGCACGGCCGATCTCGCTCGTATAACCCGGGCTCACCGTAAAGCGCGCCCCGGCATCCACCGAAGCCCACACGTCCTGGGGCCGGCGCACCGTGCCCACGCCCACGATGGCCTCGGGAACGTCCCGCGCGATGGCCTGCACGCACTGCAGCGCCACCGGTGTGCGCAGCGTCACCTCCAGCACCTTCACGCCGCCGTCCACGAGGGCGCGCGCCAGCGGCACGGCATCCTCGACACGGTCGAGCACGATCACGGGAATCACGGGGCCATGGTCGGCCAGTTCCAAGGGGTCGGTCATCATGTTCATAGCCAGGTACACGCGCCTTCTTCGGCGCTCAGGACGTTGCGCCGCATGCCGGCGAAGAGCTCACGGCCCAGGCCGCGGCCATGGGCATGCGCCTGTTCGGCCGATGGCAAGGCCCCCTCGCGTGTGGCCCAGGTGGCCTCATCCACCAGCGCCTCCAGCGTACCCGCCACGGCATCGAGGCGGATGAGGTCGCCGTCGCGCACCTTGCCCAGCGGCCCGCCGGCCAGCGCCTCGGGGCTCACATGGATGGCCGCCGGCACCTTGCCCGAGGCACCACTCATGCGGCCATCGGTCACCAGCGCCACCTTGTAGCCCTTGCCTTGCAGCACCGCCAGCGGTGGCGTGAGCTTGTGCAGCTCAGGCATGCCATTGGCGCGTGGGCCCTGGAAGCGCACCACCACGACCACGTCGCGTTCGAGCTCGCCGCGGTTGAAGGCCGCCAGCATGTCCTCCTGGCTGTCGAACACGCGGGCCGGCGCCTCGACGACATGCCGGTCTTCGGGCACCGCCGAGGTCTTGATCACCGAACGGCCCAGGTTGCCGCGCAGCAGCTTCAGCCCGCCGGTGGAGCTGAAAGGCCGGTCGGCGCGGCGCAGCACCGTGTCATCGCCGCTGTCGCCCGGCAGGTCCTGCCAGGCCAGGCCGCCCGGAGCGCGCACGGGCACGCGGGTGTAGGCCGCCAGGCCGCCCTCGGCGACAGTGGCCACATCGGCATGCAGACAGCCGTGGTCGATCAGCTCGCGGATCACGAAGCCCGGGCCGCCGGCGGCCTGGAACTGGTTCACGTCGGCGCTGCCGTTGGGGTACACGCGCGCCAGCAGCGGCACTGCGGCGGAGAGGTCGGAGAAATCGTTCCAGTCGATCAGGATCCCCGCGGCCCGCGCCACCGCCACCCAGTGGATGAGGTGATTGGTGGAACCGCCCGTGGCCAGCAGCGCCACCATGGCATTGACGATGACGCGCTCGTCCACCAGGCGGCCAATGGCCACCTGCTCGGCGCGCTCAATGCCACGCAAAGCCGTGCGCACCGCCTCGCGGGTGAGTTCCTCGCGCAGCTCGGCATGCGGATGGATGAAGGCTGCGCCGGGCACATGCAGGCCCATGGCCTCCAGCAGCATCTGATTGCTGTTGGCCGTGCCATAAAAGGTGCAGGTGCCCGGGCCGTGGTAGGCGGCCGATTCGGCCGCGAGCAGGGCCTCGCGGCCGACCAGACCCTGGGCGAACTGCTCGCGCACCTTGGCCTTGTCGTTGTTGGACAGGCCCGAGCTCATCGGACCGGCCGGCACGAACACGCAGGGCAGATGGCCGAAGTGCAGCGCCCCGATCAGCAGGCCCGGCACGATCTTGTCGCACACCCCCAGCAGCAGCGCGGCATCGAAGACATCATGCGACAGCGCCACCGCGGTGCCCATCGCGATGGTGTCGCGCGAAAACAGGCTCAGCTCCATGCCCGGCTGGCCCTGGGTGACACCATCGCACATGGCCGGCACGCCGCCGGCCACCTGGACGGTGGCGCCCCGGCGGCGCGCCTCGTCGCGGATCACGGCCGGAAACCCCTCATAGGGCTGGTGCGCCGAGAGCATGTCGTTGTAGGCCGTGACGACCCCCAGGTGGGGCGCCCTTTCGGCCACGACACGCAACTTGTCCGACGCCGGCAGCGCCGCAAAGGCGTGTGCCACATTGGCACACCCCATGCGGTCGGCACCGCGAGGACGGCGGGCCATGCCCTCGACGACCTCGAGGTAGGCGCGCCGCGTGGCGGCACTGCGCTCGGCAATGCGCTGGGTGACTTCTTGAATGACGGATTTCATCGCAGGGTCGGCACGCCTGGCGCGTGCGGTTGTAACCAATACCTCAATTCTTAGGTAACTTGGTTACAACGTCAAATCAAAACGCACCCGCCCCACCGCCGGGGTGGAGTTGTGCAGGTCGCCGCCGCCTCCTCCGGGGCCTGCCGTTGCCTGGAACCGACAGGGGGCCTGCGGGACGGAGGAACTTGCGGTACAACCTTTGACCGGCCCCTGCATCGCCGGCGAGCCTGCGACGCGCCCGTGAACCCCAACCTTGCCCACCCTCCTGACCTCGGCAGCGTGCCCATCCTGCGCGATCCGCAGGTGATGCTGGAGCAGACCCTGTCACAGTGGCCCGCCGGTGCCGACCTGTGGGTGTTCGGCTACGCCTCGCTGATCTGGAACCCGGAGATCGAGCACGACCGGCGCCTGCTGGCCCGCGTGCACGGCTACCACCGGCGGTTGAGCATGTGGTCGCGCATCAATCGGGGCACGCCGCTCGAGCCCGGCCTCGTCTTTGCGCTGATGCCCGGCGGGGCCTGCCAGGGCATGGTGTTCCGTGTGCCCCGGGCCATCGCGCGGCGCGAGCTGGACAAGCTGTGGCAGCGCGAGATGCCCACCGGGGTCTACGATCCGCGCTGGCTGCCCTGCCGCACCGCCCAGGGCACAGTGCGCGCGCTGGCCTTCACGCTCAGCCGCAACAGCCCCAACCACACCGGCGCGCTGGACGAAGCGCGCCTGCTGCACATCCTGCGTCATGCCCGCGGCCGCTACGGCACGACGCTGGACTACGTGGTGCGCACCGAGCGCTGCCTGCGCGAGTACGGCATCCATGACCGCGCCCTGGCCGGGCTGCTGGCGCTGGCCCGGCGGCATGGCTTGATCAGCGGCTGAAGACGGGCGAGCGCTCAGGGCCTGCGGTACTCCCTTTGGGCCGCCGGCACGCCGCCGCACGCCGGCACACGGGTCTGCACCGACAGCAGGTCGTGGCGGGTGTCGATGTCCACCAGCACGCCGGGATCGTCCACCTCCACCGCCGCGGCCGGATAGCGCGCCAGGATCCTGCGGGCGCCCTGGTCCCCGTCCAACACCGCGAGCTCCGAGTACAGCTCGGCCGAGAACGCCACCGGGTGGCCACGCTGTCCCTGGAACTGGGCATAGGCCACCGGATGCCCTTCGAGTGCGGCCGCCACGGCCCGCAGCGTCGCCGGGCGCACCAGGGGCATGTCGCCGGGCATCACCAGCCAGCCGGCGGCATCACCCCGCGCGCGCACGCCCGCGGCGATCGAATAGCCCATGCCCAGGTGCTCGCCCGTCCCGTCCGAGCCCGAGGGCACCACGATGACATCTTGCGTGGCCACCCAGCCCTTGACCATGTCGCGCAAGGCGCTGGTGGTCACCACCACCAGCCTCAGACGGCTGGCCAGCACCTGCTGCAGCGTCGCGCCCAGCACCGTGGTGGGGCCCAGGGCCTGCGTGAGCTTGTGTCCCGGCCCCTCGAAGCGCGACCCGGCCCCCGCCGCCAGGACGATGACCACGGGCGCAGACGACATGAACATCCTCCTTGTGATGATGCGATGGTGCACCGGTGCGGCACACCGGCCCTATGGAAGCCCAGTCGGCGCGCCGGCGCCACTGGGGACACCCCGGTTGGGGACAAGCCCTAGGGACCGACCCGCTTGGGGTCGCTGCCGATGGCCGGCGCGCCGTGCGCGGGCGGTGCCTATACTGCCCGCCATGGACAAACGTCTCGCCGATCTGCGCAAGAGCTATGAACGCGCCGAGCTCGATGAACGCAGCGCCGACCCCGATCCGCTGCGCCTGTTTCGCCGCTGGCTCGACGAGGCCCTGGCCGCGCAACTGCCCGAACCCAATGCCATGACCCTGGCCACCGTCGGCGCAGACGGCCGGCCCTCGACCCGCGTCGTGCTGATCAAGGGCTGCGACGAGCGCGGCATCGTCTGGTTCACCAACTACCACAGCCGCAAGGGGCGCGAGCTGGCGGTCCATCCGTACGCCGCCTTGCAGTTCCACTGGGTGGAGCTCGAGCGCGTGGTGCGCATCGAGGGGCGCGTCGAGAAGGTCGCCGAGGCCGAATCGGACGAATACTTCCGCTCGCGTCCGCTGGACTCGCGCATCGGCGCCTGGGCCTCGCCCCAGAGCGAGGTGATCGAATCCCGCGCGGTGCTGATGGCCAACGCCGCGCGCTACGCCGCGCAGTTCGCGCTCAACCCGCCCCGGCCGCCGCACTGGGGCGGCTATCGGCTGGTGCCCGACCGCTGGGAGTTTTGGCAGGGTCGCAAGTCCCGCCTGCACGACC
>NZ_JBKBVU010000225.1:0-4783 GCF_046289365.1 Caldimonas sp.
CGGCCCTCTACGCGGCCAAGCGGGCCGGGCGCAACCGCGTCGTCGTGGGCCACCTTGACGAAGCGGCGCCGGTCCAAGCGATTTCAAATACCTGAGGTCGAGGTCGTGGGGGCGGGGTGACCCTCCGCGAGGGCTTGGGTACCTGCAGGCAGTCCCGACGCGGGGGCGGCGGGGGGCTGCGGCCACAAGCCGTACCGCCCCAGTAGGTGGGCCAGCTCCAGCGCGGAGCCCACATTCATTTTCTGCAAGATATTGGCCCGGTGAAATTCGACCGTGCGCTCGGCAATGCCGAGCCGATCGGCGATATTTTTGTTGTAGCGGCCCTGCAGCACCTCGGCCAGCACGTCGCGCTCGCGAGGGCTGAGCTGATGCAAGGCTGAGCGCAGCTGCAGTGCGCGCAGCGCCTCGGGGCTGCTGGCGATCTGTAGCGCCCGCTGCACCTTGTCCACCAATGAGTTGTCCTGAAAAGGTTTTTCCAGAAAGTCCCAGGCGCCCTGTTTGACCGCTTGCACCGCCGTCGGAATATCGCCGTGTCCAGTGAGAAACAGGACCGGCCACGGACACTGCCACTGGCGCAGTTGTTCGAACACATCCAGGCCGCTCAGCGGAACCATACGGATGTCCAACAACACCACCGCGACCGGCCACGCAGTGCGCCGTGTCTGCGCCCAGTCGAGAAAGGCGTTGCCGTTGCTCCAAGCGCGCGACGGCAACGCGCGCGAGGCGAGCAGCCAGCACAGCGCGTCGCGCAGATCGGCGTCGTCGTCGACGATGTGGACTTCGGTTTCGGTCATGGCCTGTTCTCCGAGGGGGCAGCCTGCGGTAGCCACAGCGTAAACCGCGCGCCGCCGAGCAGCGGATCACGCCCCACGTCAATGCGGCCGCGGTGGGCTTCGACCACGGAGCGAGCGATGGCCAGCCCCATGCCCATTCCCCCCTCTTTGCGGGAAACGAAAGCCGTGAAGAGCGTGTCGGCGATGTCGGGTGCCACGCCGGGGCCGTTGTCGCCAATGGCAATACCGATGCGTTGGGCCTCGCGGTGCAGCGTCACGCGCACGCGCGCCTGTCGCTCTGATGTCGAGCCGACCGACGCCCAATGCACCGCATTGTCCAGGACGTTGCGCACCGCATGTTCCAGCCAGCCCGGGTCGGCCAGCACGACCGCTTCGTCTGCGGGCCAGTCGACGTCGATGCGCATGCGTGAGTCGGTGCGCGCTCGCTGCGCCTCGATCAAACGCCGCAAGAAGGGCTGTAGCGCCAACGGCCTGGCGTCCAATTCCCGGCGGCGGGCAAAGGCGTTGACCCGCTGCACGATCCGCCCGACTTTGTCCGCGAGTCCTGCGATGCGCTCGACCACCGCCCTGATCTCGTCGAGTCCGGGTGGTTGCGTGCGCAGTCGATTGAGCAGACCGTGGACAAACCCATTGAGCGCGCCCAGCGGTTGATTCAGCTCGTGGGCCAGGGTGCTGGCCATCTCGCCCACCGCCACCAGTTGACCCAGCGCCTCCAACCGCTCTCGGTGCAGGGCTTCGAGCCGCTGCGCCTGCTTGCGCTCAGTGATGTCGAGTACCGCACTCATCCACCCGATTTGCCGACCCTTGGTATCGAGCAAGGCCGACTCGTGCACCAAAACGTCCACCCGGTGGCCGTCGCGGTGGCGAAACACCAGCTCCACCCCGGCAGCCGGGGTGCCGGCCCGGCGCAGTTCCCCGTGCAGGGCGCTGAGTTCGTCGTGCAACTCGTCCGGCCAGTAGGGCAGTGGGGCCGCGCGACCGAGCAGCTCCTGTGGGCCATAGCCAACGAGCTCACAAAACGCCCGGTTGACATAGCGGATGCGCCCCTCCATGTCCCACACCCGTAGGCCAGTACGCACGGCACTTTCCATCGCGCGCCGAAAGGCCACCTCAGCCTGCAGGGCTTGTTGCGCTTGCTGGCGTGCACGCATGCCCCGCAGCATGGCCCACGCCGCGGCCCCCAGCGCCAGCAGCAATACCAGCGCCAGCAGCAGCAATCCCCGTGGCACGGCCGGTGTCGGGACGTCCAGCGGCTTCACCGACAACACGAGCGGTGCGCCAGGCAGGTCGAGTACGGTGCGGATCCCATCTCCTTCACCGTCATCCGTCATGTGTGGTGCGCCGGTCTGTGTGACGGAGACCTGGTAACGGGCGGCATACCAGGGCGGGACGACCGCGGCCAGCACCGCCGGCCAGTCGATTCGGGCCGCCACGAGAACAGCACTGGTGTCGGTGGCCGACGCCGGAACCGCCAGCCACCCGTGTGACGAGGGTTGACCGATGCCGTCGCGCATGGGCCCAACGTAGCTGGGCCGGCCAAAGGCTTGCGTCGCGGCACGTAGGGTATCCAAGGCTGCCGCGTTGTCCGGGTGCGTCAGACGGTCGGCATCCATCGCCGCGACAGCCGGGCCGACGGCTTGCGGGGCCCACCAACCCCATGCCGTCACGGCCTGTGTGTCGCGCAACAGCGCCCCGGCAAAAGCGGAGGGATCGGTGGTCTCGCTGGGGGGCTGTGTTGCCAAGTGTGTCAGATCACGCTCGAGGCGTTGCAGGTGAAACGCCAGCGCCCGTTGCAGCCATGCCGCATCGGCGCGATATTGGCGCAGGGCTTCCTCATGCTCGAAGCGGCGCACCACCGCCACCAGCGTGATCGCCACCACCAGCAGTGCCAGACTGAGCACGACGAGCGCGGCGATCCAGCCGGAGGGCAGCCCCGCATCACGCGCCGGTGCGGGCGACCACTCCCAGCCCACGGCGTCCGACGACAGCGTGGCATCGGTTGGTGACGCATTCATGTGCGTATAGCATACGCTGCATGGTCGCACCGCACGGCTCTCGAGGTCTGACGCGCCGCCGCTGGACGGTGGCGGTGGGCGTGGCGGGGGTAGTGGGGCCTGCCGTACTGCGGGCGCAGCCGCGCCTGCGCTTGCGGCTGGCGCACGTGGTGGCGCCCGATACGCCCAAGGGCTTGATGGCCACCCGGCTGCAGGCGTTGCTGGCGCAACGCAGCGAGGGGGCTGTCGTTTTGGATGTGTATCCGAACGGCTCGCTCTACAGCGACGCCGACGAGCTGGAGGCACTGCAGTGGGGGGCCGTGGAGTTGTTGATCCCGTCGCTGTCCAAGTTTGGGCGTTTGGGCACGGCCGTGTTCGAGCTGTTCGATTTACCGTTTTTGTTCGCCGACCGCGCCGCGGTGCGGCGTGTGGTGGAGGGTGAGTGGGCGCGCGAGCTGTTCGAGCCGCTGCAACGCCATGGATTGTTGGGTCTGGGCTTTTTGGACAACGGCTTCAAGCACATGAGCGCCCGCACCCATCCCTTGCGCGAGCCGCGTGACTATCGCGGGCTGCGCATGCGGGTGCAACCGTCGCTGACGATCGCGGCCCAGAT
This sequence comes from Caldimonas sp., assembly GCF_046289365.1. Classification (NCBI taxonomy): domain Bacteria; kingdom Pseudomonadati; phylum Pseudomonadota; class Betaproteobacteria; order Burkholderiales; family Sphaerotilaceae; genus Caldimonas; species Caldimonas sp. The sequence continues at coordinate 3,402 of NZ_JBKBVU010000225.1, forward strand.
GCGTGCACTGGGTGCATACCCCGTGATGATGGACTTTGCGGCCACGCGTCATGCCTTGGCCCGCGGCGTGGTGGACGGCACGGAGAATCCGCTGACCAACTTTTGGTCGGGTCGCATGCACGAGGTGCAGCGTCACCTCACACTGAGCGCGCACGGCTACCTGGGCTACGCGGTCGTGGCCAATGCGACATTTTGGGCGCACCTGCCACAGCCGGAGCGTCGCCTCATCGAGGTCGCGCTCGCCGATGCCATCGCCTTTGGCAACGCGATGGCCTTGCAGCAAGAGCAGCGGGCCTTGCAGGCCTTGCGCGACGATGGCCGGATCCAGCTCCACTATCCCAGTCCGGAGGAGCGGGAGGCGCTGCGGCAAGCGATGGCCCCGGCCGATGATGCGCTGGCCGCCCGCATCGGGCCCCGTTGGGTACGGGCAATGCGGGAGCGGGCGCAAGCCTAGGGTTTTCCCGAATGTGGAACGCCACAGTTGTGGCGTTGCTCCCTCTGGCGATAAGGTTCGCGCGCCGCGGGCAGCGCGACTGGGCTGCGCCGCGCAAGTCATGTGGGTCACAAAGGAGCAACTGCGATGAAAGTGTGGAAACTGTTGCTTGGCGCGGCGGCGCTGGGTTTTGCGGTGGCGTCGTCGGCTGGGCCGATCGTTGTCAAATTCAGCCACGTGGTGGCGGACGTGACCCCCAAGGGTCAGGCGGCGCTCAAGTTCAAGGAACTGGCCGAAAAGAAACTGCCGGGCAAGGTGGAGGTGCAGGTCTTCCCCAACAGCCAGCTCTTCGGTGACGGCAAGGAGATGGAGGCGCTGCTGCTGGGCGACGTGCACATCATCGCACCCTCGCTCGCCAAATTCGAGAAGTACACGCCCAAGCTGCAGGTGTTCGACCTGCCTTTCCTGTTCAAGGACATGGCCGCGGTGGACCGCTTCCAGGCCAGTCCGAAGGGCCAGGAGCTGCTGCGCTCGATGGAGAAGAAAGGGATCCTGGGGTTGGGGTACCTGCACAATGGCATGAAGCAGCTATCAGCCAACAAGCCGTTGTACCTGCCCAGCGACGCCAAGGGGCTCAAGTTCCGCATCCAGGCCTCGGACGTGCTGGAGGCGCAATTCAAGGCGGTCGGGGGGGTGCCGCAGAAAATCGCTTTCTCAGAGGTCTATCAGGCGCTGCAAACCGGTGTGGTGGACGGCACCGAAAACCCCTGGTCCAACATCTACAGCAAGAAGTTCCACGAGGTACAAGAGTACATCATGGAATCCGACCACGGCGTGCTCGACTACATGGTGATCACCAACGCCAAGTGGTGGAATGGTTTGCCGGCCGATATCCGCCAAGGGCTGGAAGCCGCCATGAAAGAGGCCATCGCCTACGGCAACGAGGTGG
>NZ_JBKBVU010000226.1:0-4661 GCF_046289365.1 Caldimonas sp.
CCACCACCTTGCTGCTGGTGGACAACTGTTCGGGCGTGCAGATCGCCGCCGCCGAGGGGACGGCGGGCAACTACGACTTCGGCATCTTCGGCGCGGCTCTCGGTGGCGGGGCGGGCGGTGGCGCCGGAGGGTGGTCCAAGACCCCGCAGGGCAAAGTGATCACTGCCGCGTTCGCCGACTCGTTCAACCAGATGGTCAAGGCCTTGCGCAACTACCAGGCCCAGACGGTCAAGGGAGGGCTGGGAACGGGCGGACGACTGGGTGTCCAAGGCGGCGACACCGCAGCATCGAAGGCTCTGGAGCCGCCTCGGCCGGCAGCCACCAAGCCGGCCTCGACGAGCCCGACGTCGTCCACCACCCCGCGGACCAAATCGGGCACCACGACCAAATCGGGCACCGCGACCAAGAAGTGACTTCGAACCAGGTTCAGGGAGGAACACACATGCCTGCTTTGCACCGTCCGACAGGGCGATGGGCCATGGCCCTGTGCGTGGCGGCCGGATTCTTGGCCCCTCATGGGGCGGCCCGGTCCGCGGAATTTCATCTGTTCCTCCGATGCGAGGGCAGTCTGTCGTCGGCAGACAAGAGCCGTGCGGCGCACTTGGATCTGGCGCTGCGTGACAACAACACCACGGCGCTGATCCAGCGGTCCAATGTGCTGCCGGTGGGCGAGCGTTTGCTGTACACGCCCACGCCGATGCACTACTCCATGGTGTTCAAGCTGGGGGGGCCCGGCACACGGTTGTATCTCGATTGGTTGCGGGGGACGTGGGTGATCTGGCAGCCCAACCTGAAACGGCTCGCAACCATCCGGCTGGCGATCGACCGACAGGATGGCGCCCTGGAGGGCGAGTTGCGGGACCTGAACGATGATGTCATCGGCACCATCGAGATGAGCTGCTCCGCCGTCGATCCGGAATCGCTTCCGCCCCCGAAACTGTGATCCCCGTGGGCTGAGGGGCCCTCATGGCTGCATGCACGGGCGGCCCCCCGCCCGCACCCTTCAGACCACGCGGGTGATCATCACCTGGTCGATGCGGTAGCTGTCGACGTCCATCACCTCGAAGCGCCAGCCGCCCCAGGTGAGCGCATCCGTGCGCCGAGGGATGCGGCGCAGCATCACCATCAGGAAGCCGGCCAGCGTGTCGTACTGGCCCTGGTGGGGCAGTTCGTCGAGGTCCAGAGCCCGCAGCAGGTCGGGGATGGGTGTCATCCCGTCGGCCAGCCAGGAGCCATCCTCGCGCCGCACGATCTGTTCCTCGTCGTCGTGGCCGACCAGGCTGCCCATCACGGTGCTCATCACGTCATTGAGCGTGATCACACCCACGACCAGGCTGTATTCGTTGACGATCACGGCGAAGTCCTCGTGGGCTTGGCGGAACTGGCCGAGCATCTCAGACAGCGTGAGGCGATCGGGCACGACCAGGACCTTTTTGATCAGGGACTGGCCGCTCTCGCCCTGCAGCGAGATCGGCTCGTTGCGCAGCACGCGTTGGAAGAGATCGGTCGCATCGACGTAGCCCACGACCTTGTCGATATGGCCGTCGCACACGAGGTAGGTGGAATGCGGCTGCTCGACGACGCGGGTGCGGATCAGGGCGTCGTCGTCGTCCAGCAGGAAGTACACGATGCGCTCGCGAGTGGTCATCGCGCTCTCCACGGTGCGGGTGTCGAGCTCGAAGACGTTCTCGATGACCTGCTGCTCCTGCTCGGCCAGCAGTCCGGCCTGGGTGCCGGCCTCGGCCATGGCCAGGATGTCGTCGGGGGTGATGCGCTCGTCGCGCGACACCGGCAGGCCGAAGAGCCGGAACAGCCCGGAGGCCAGGGTGTCGAAGACCCACACCAGCGGCTTGAGCAGGCGCATGCACCAGCGCATCGGGCCGATCAGCCGTGTGGCGATGCGCTCGGGTTCGATCATGCCCACGCGCTTGGGGAACAGGTCGGCGAAGACGACGAACAGGCCTGTCACGAGCAGGAAGGACAGGGCAAAGCCGATCCGCGCTGCGGTGACCGGATCCAGGAACCAAGCCAACCCTGCGGCAAGATAGGGCGTCAAGGCCCCCTCCCCCACAATGCCGCCCAGGATGGCCACGGCGTTCAGGCCGATCTGCACCACCGTGAAGTAGCTGCCGGGCTGGTCCTGCACGGCCAGCACCTCGGCGGCACGCAGGTTGCCTTCGTCGGCCATCTGGCTCAGGCGCAGGCGGCGCGAGGCGGCCAGGGAGATCTCGGCCATCGAGAAGAATGCGCTGACACCGATCAGCAAGACGATGACGATCAGGCTGGTGGTCAGACCCATCGGTTTTCCTCGGCTTCGGACGTGCAGTTCGATCTCACAGGGGTTCCAGGACATCGGCGGGGGTGCCGCGCCCCAGCCATTGTGCCCACTCCTCGGCCAGGCGCTCGCTCTCGTCCACGCAGCGCTGCCAGGCCCGGGCCCGGGCCTCGGTGTCGGTGCCGTAGCGCCTGAAGTCGCTGCGGTCGGGCAGCTTCCCGTCGGGCAGGGTGGCCACCCAGGACGGGTCGGGCGCGAGCACCAGGACGTTGTCGAGCGCCGACGTGGCCCGGTGGCGGCGGCGCAACGGCTTGTCCAGCCAGCCCGGTACGATAGCCCGCTGGAAATGGGGATACAGCACAATCCCCCCGCCCATGCTCGGATAGTTCCAGTGCAGGTGGTAGTCGGTGATGCCGCCGTCCCAGTACGCCCCCGGCGGCGCGCCCGCGATGTCGTGCACGGCCTTGAGCACGAAGGGGATGGAGCACGAGGCCAGCAAGGCGGCCTCGAAGTTGGCGGCGTCGAGCACGACGCGCCGGTGACGCAGGTCGGACAGGTCCACGGGCAGGGGTTCGCCCGGTGTGGAGAACAGCACCCGTTCCAGCCACAGCCCCAGGCCTGGACGGGCCACCGCGTTGCTCAGCGCCGCGCCGAGGTAGCCGATGGGGGTGCGCAGCGGCCCTTCCCGCCCCAGCACGTGGCGGCCGCGCGAGACCACGATGTGCAGCCGGTAGCGGGGGTGGGCGACGAGGCTCTCGACGTGGCCGTCGAAGAACCCGTGCAGCTCCTGCGCGAAGACACGACTGACCTCCTGCGCACTGGGGTAGGTCTTGCCCGGTGGCAGTTCGTAGCGCTGGTGGATGTAGTCGTGGGCCAGGGTTGCGAAACGGGCCGGGGCCTCGTCGAGCATGCCGGTGGCCATGCGCCAGGCGCCGATCGAGGCCCCCACGAGGTGCACCGTCTGGCGCGACGATGCGAGCCATTGGCCGAAGATGTGGCGGTCCAGGTGGTTCAGGATCAGGCCCTTGGGCCCGCCGGCGGCGCCGGCCACGACCCGCACGGCCTGCGGCGGCAGGCCGTGGCGCTCGATGTGGCGGCGCGCGGCCGGCCCGGCGTACAGACGCAAAGACTTCATGGGCATGAAGGGATGCAAAAAACAAGGCGCGGGGGACCGCGCCTTGCGGGGCTGCGAGAGACAGCCGACAGATTATCGCGTGTGGGCGGTGATCACACCGCAGGCGATGCGCGCGCCGGAGTTGCCGGTGGGCTGGGTGCGGTAGTCGTCGGGGTCGGCGTGCACGATGACGCCGCGCCCGATGATGTCGGCAACCCCACGTCCGATGCTCATCCCGATGAGGGTGAACCGCATGTCGGCTTCACCGTTGGCATTGCTGCGCAGGTTGGGCATGTCACCGGCATGGCGTGGCCCTTCGGGGGGGCCGTGAGGATGGCCGCCGGGGTTGAAGTGCCCCCCCGTGCTCATGCCATCGCCGCTGGAGCAATCACCCTTTTCATGGATGTGGAAGCCGTGTTCGGCGTTGGGTTTGAGCCCTTGACCCTCGCGTGGACCATGACCTGGTCGTCGCCCATCTGGTGGAACATCACGCGCCCGCTGGCGGCCTGGCCGCGTGTGGGCTCCAGCACGGCCACGGCCGAAGGGGCGCTCATCATCCGGCCATGACCCATGCCGCCGTGGGGGCCGGCACAGCCCCCCAGCGCCACAGCAGCCAGGGTGGCGGCCATCAGGCCGCCGACAGGGACATGGAAGTTGCGCATGATGCGGCTCCTTCACAACGGTGAACCCGTCCCTACGATAGACCTTCCTCGGCAGGAATGCCAGCCCTGCTCAGCGCTTGGACTGCAGTTTCGCAAACGCAGCAGCCATGGCCGATGGAACCGGGGTTTGAGCGGCGCCGCGGCCGGCGCCTGCGCGTTCCTGGCGTGCCGGGGCCCGGTAGTCATTGCCCCCGCGCCCGCCTGTGGGCGCATCGAGCTTCATCGTCAGCGAGATGCGCTTGCGGGTGAGGTCCACCTCCAGCACCTTGACCTTGACGATGTCGCCCGTCTTGACCACCTCGCGGGCGTCCTGGACGAACTTGCTGGACAGTTGGCTCACATGCACCAGGCCGTCTTGGTGCACCCCCAGATCGACGAAGGCACCGAACTGAGCGACATTGCTGACCGTGCCTTCCAGCACCATGCCGGGCTGCAGGTCCTTGATGTCCTCGACCCCCTCGTTGAAGCGGGCCACTTTGAAGTCGGGGCGCGGGTCGCGGCCGGGCTTTTCCAGTTCGCCCAGGATGTCCCTGACCGTGATGGCGCCGAACTTCTCGTCGGCGAAGGCTTCGGGCTTGAGGCTGCGGATCACATCGGCGCGGCCCATCAC
>NZ_JBKBVU010000227.1:0-4659 GCF_046289365.1 Caldimonas sp.
CCTCGCTTTCTGTCGCTCCCTTTGTCGCCCCCCCCCCCCCAGGCGCGCGACCTGCACGCCGTAGCTGCGGCTGGCCGGCCCGGGCTGGATCTCGTGCAAGAAGACGATGTCGTCGCCGGACTCGGCGGCCGAGACATGCACGTTCAAGGCCCGCTCATGCTTCACCGGGAACTCCGTCAGTTCGAAATAGTGCGTGGCAAAGAGTGTGAACGAGCGGTTCTTGTCGTGCAAATGGCTGGCGATGCTGCCGGCCAGGGCCAGGCCGTCGAAGGTGGAGGTGCCCCGGCCGATCTCGTCCATCAACACCAGCGAGTGCTCGGTGGCACCGTGGAGGATGGCTGCCGCCTCGGTCATCTCGAGCATGAAGGTGGACTGGGCATTGGCCAGGTCGTCGGCCGCGCCGATGCGGGTGTGGATGGCGTCGATGGGTCCGAGCCGGCAGGAGGCGGCTGGCACGTACGATCCCATGGCCGCCAGCAGCACGATCAGGGCCACCTGCCGCATGAAGGTGGACTTGCCGCCCATGTTCGGGCCGGTGATGATGAGCATGCGCTTGCGCGCATCGAGCCGGCAGTCGTTGGGCATGAAGGGGCCAGCGCCCGTTTCCAGCAGCCGGGCCTCCACCACGGGGTGGCGGCCGCGCTCGATCTCGATGCAGGGCTCGCGCACGAACTCGGGCCGGCACCAATTCAGCGTCATGGCCCGTTCGGCCAGGGCGGCCAGGGCGTCCAGGGCCGCGAGCGAGCGGGCGAGCCGGGTCAGTGCCGCCACGTGCACCTGCAAGGCGTCGAGCAGTTGCTCGTACAACAGCTTCTCGCGGGCCAGTGCGCGTTCCTGCGCCGACAGGGCCTTGTCCTCGAAGGCCTTGAGTTCGGGCGTGATGTAGCGCTCGGCGTTCTTCAGGGTCTGGCGGCGCTGGTAGTCCGGCGGCACCTTGTCGATCTGGCCCTGGGTGACCTCGATGTAGAAGCCGTGCACCTTGTTGAACTGCACGCGCAGGTTGGCGATGCCGGTGCGCTCGCGCTCGCGCGCCTCCAGGTCGATCAGGAAACCGTCGCAGTTCTGGCTGATCGCGCGCAGCTCGTCCAGCTCGGCATCGAAGCCCGGGGCGATCACGCCGCCGTCGCGCAGCAAGACGGCGGGCTCCTCGGCCAGGGCCCGCCCCAGCAGGTCGGCCACGGTCGGCGGGGGGCTCAGGGCCTCGGCCAGTTCGGCCAGCAGCGGCGCGGGTTCGTCGGGCAGCGTGGCGCGCAGGGCCGGCAGGGCCTGCAGCGTGGCGCGCAGGCCGGCCAGTTCACGCGGGCGCACCTGGCGCAGCGCCAGTCGTGCGGTGATGCGCTCGACATCGCTCACCTGCCGCAGCGCCTCGCGCAAGGCCTCGGTGCCGTGGTCGATGAAGGCGGCGATCGCCGCGTGGCGGCGCTCGGCCTCGGTGCGGTCGCGCTGGGGATGGGTGAGCCAACGCCGCAAGGCCCGGCTGCCCATGCCCGTGCGGCAGGTGTCCAGCAGCGACAGCAGTGTGGGGCTGTCCTCGCCGCGCAGGGTCTGGGTGAGTTCCAGGTTGCGGTGTGTGGCCGGGGGCAGCTCCAGCAGGTCGCTGGCGCGCTCCACGCGCAGCTCGCTCACATGGGCCAGCGCACGGCCCTGGGTGTGCTCGGCATAGCTGAGCAGGGCCGCGGCCGCGCCGTGGGCCACGCGCAGGTCCTGCGCGTTGTAGCCGGCCAGACTGGCCACCTTGAGCTGCTCACACAGCTTGCGCTGACCCAGGGCCGGGTCGAACTGCCAGGCCGGCCGGCGCGTGAGCGCGATACGCGATTGGATGACGGCCGGCGGCAGGTCGTCGCCAGTGGCCAGCAGTTCGGCGGCGTTCAGGCGCGCCAGCCAGGTCGCCAGTTCGCGGCCCGAGCATTCGGTCAGCCCCAGTTGTCCATGGGTCAGGCCCAGCCAGGCCAGGCCGTAGGTGGCCCCCTGGCGGTGCAGGGCCAGCAGCAGGGTGTCGGCCTTGTCGGCCAGCAGTTCAGCGTCGGTGACGGTGCCGGGCGTGACCACGCGCACCACCTTGCGCTCCACCGGCCCCTTGGCCGTGGCCACGTCGCCCACCTGCTCGGCAATCGCCACGGCCTCGCCCAGTTTGATCAGCTTGGCCAGATAGTTCTCGACCGCATGCACCGGCACCCCGGCCATCACGATCGGCTGGCCGGCGGTCTGGCCGCGTGTGGTCAGCGTGATGTCGAGCAGACGGTTGGCCTTGACGGCGTCGTCGAAGAAGAGCTCGTAGAAATCGCCCATCCGGTAGAAGACGAGCGTGTCGGGGAACTCGGCCTTGATGCGCAGGTACTGCTGCATCATCGGCGTGTGCTGGCTGAAGTCCTGCATCGGCGGCGAAGTCGGTGGAGGAGGGGCGCGCTCGGCGCACCCGCGCCGCGTCACATCGGCGCGTCGTCCTTGCGGGTGGCCTTGGGCTCGGTTTCGTTCTTGCGGATGCGCACCGGGCCCTTCTTGGGTTGGGGTGCAGCGATCGCGGCGGCCAGGGCGCTGACCACGGCAGGGGCCGGCGGGGCGGCGGCCGGGGTGTCCTCGCCTTCGTCCTTGATGACGCGGGTGTAAGGCGCCAGGATCTGCACCATCTGGCCGTAGATGCGTGGCGAGCCGGCCACCACCTCGCGCTGGTGCAGGAAGTCGCTTTCGCCGGTGAAGTTGCCGATCAGGCCGCCGGCCTCGGTGACCATGAGGGCGCCGGCAGCCACGTCCCAGGGGCTCAGGCCCATCTCGAAGAAGCCGTCGTAGTAGCCGGCGGCCACGTAGCACAGGTCGAGCGCGGCCGCGCCCGGACGGCGCAGGCCGGCACAGGCCTGGCTCATCTCCTCGAACATCTTGAGGTAGCGCTTGAAGTTGTCGCCCTTGCGGAAGGGGAAACCCGTGCCGATCAGTGCCTCGGTCATGCGCACGCGCTTGGACACGCGGATGCGCTTGTCGTTGAGGTAGGCGCCACGGCCTTTGGAGGCGTAGAAGAGGTCGTTGCGTGCCGGGTCATACACGACGGCCTGCTGGATCTGGCCGCGCACGGCCAGCGCGATAGACACCGCGTAGACCGGGAAGCCGTGGATGAAGTTGGTGGTGCCGTCCAGCGGATCGATGATCCAGACGTGGTCGCTGTCCTTGTTGCCGTGGGCGCGCCCGGATTCCTCGGCGAGGATGCCGTGGCCGGGATAGGCCGTCAGCAAGGTTTCGATGATGGCCTGCTCGCTGGCATGGTCCACTTCGGTGACGAAGTCGTTCGGCGAGGACTTGGCGCTGATGCGCAGCAGGTCGAGGTCCAGCGAGGCGCGGTTGATGATCGCGCCGGCTGTGCGGGCGGCCTTGATGGCCGTGTTGAGCATGGGGTGGAGCGCTTGGGACATGGACGGAACCTGTGCGGACGCGGGCAAGGGAACTGGCGGCAAAAAAGAGCGTCGGCCGGCCTGGAAGAAGGCGCAGCGCAAAGATAATGTCGATTCTACCCATGAGCTTGCCAGGGTGCCCGATGGGCGCCGCCGCCTCACCGATGCCGGATGTCACCCGCTTCATCCTCGTCCAGACCAGCCACCCCGGCAACGTGGGGGCCGCCGCCCGCGCGATGAAGGTGATGGGTTTTTCCGAGCTGGTGCTGGTGCGCCCGCGCTTTGCGGACGTGCTGGTGCGGGAGGAGACGGTTGCGATGGCCAGCGGCGCGGCCGACATCCTGACGCGCGCGCGCATCGTCGACACCTTGGCCGAGGCGCTGGAAGGCGTCACCTTCGCCTGCGCCACCGCGATGACCCCGCGCGATTTCGGCCCGCCCACGCAGGCGCCGCGCGAGCTGTTCGCGACGCTGGCCGCCGGTGATCATGCCGTGGGCCTGGTGTTCGGATCGGAGCGTCATGGGCTGAGTAATGAGGACGTCTACCGCTGCCATGCGGTGCTGAGCATCCCGACGGCCCCGGGGTATGGGTCGCTCAACCTGGCCCAGGCCGTGCAGTTGCTCGCCTACGAATGGCGCCAGGCGCTGGGCGGTTTCGGGGCGCCGCCGCGCGCAGCCGATCCGGCGCGGGCCGATGGCCGGGCCGTCCAGGGCCTGTTGACGCACTGGCAGGAGGCGCTCGTGGCGATCGGCTTTCTCGACCCGGCGGCCCCGAAGAAGCTGATGCCTCGGCTGAACCAGCTCTTCAACCGCGCCGGCCTCACGCCCGAGGAAGTGCATATCCTGCGCGGCATCGCCAAGGCCATGCTCGAACGCGGCCGCTCGCCACGCTGATCCCGACCCCGACGGCATCAGGGCGCCGGGGCGGGCCCCTGCGGCGCGAACGCCGCACCGCTACACTGATCGCCGGTCGACTCAAGACCCCCCCCACCATGTTCGAGCATCTCCGAGAAGACATCGCCTGCATCCTGGAGCGCGACCCCGCCGCGCGCTCGACCTGGGAGGTGCTCACCTGTTATCCCGGGCTGCATGCGCTCACGCTGCACCGGCTGGCGCACTGGTGCTGGACGCACGGCCTGCACTGGACCGGCCGCTTCCTGTCGCACCTGAATCGTTTTTTCACCGGCATCGAGATCCACCCCGGCGCGCGCATCGGCCGGCGGGTCTTCATCGACCATGGCATGGGGGTGGTGATCGGTGAGACCGCCGAGGTGGGCGAC